>NZ_BAAAUG010000026.1:0-8209 GCF_039533825.1 Streptomyces rectiviolaceus | reverse complement strand
AGTGCTGTACGCGCCCCTCCCGCCCACCCCGTCCGTTCACCCCTCCCTGTCGCAGCCCCCCCACCCGCGCTGCCCCCGCCCCCTGGCACCGCGGGGCAATCGGGCGGGTGGGTGGGAAAGCTTGTTCGTTCAGGGAGGGGTGCGGGGTGATCGGGTGGGTGGGTGGGAGAGGTTTGTTCGGGGAGGGGGGCTGCGGGGTTACGTGGTCAGGTCCCTGCGGTGCAGAGCTGCCAGGCCTGTGGTGGTCAGGGCGCACGCGAGGGTCAGGAGGGCGAGCACGGGTCCCCACGCGGGGGCGGTGGCTCCCGGCAGCTTTGGGAGGTGGCTGAAGGGGGAGATGTCCAGCGCCACCTGCGGAAGGTCCAGCGCGGGGCCGATCCAGCCGATGGCCAGGCAGATCCCGGCAGCCGCCCACGCACCCACCGCCGCCCTGGGGAACGCCCCCACGAGCAGCACAGCGAGACCCCCGAGCGCCCAGATCGCGGCCACCTGCACCAGGCACGCCCCCAGGATCGGCCCGAGGTCCTTCCCGTACCCCAGAGCAAGAGCGAGCCCGCCCACCAGCATCAGCAGCACCGCGCCGCCGAAGGCGATGACCAGGTGGCCACCGGCCCAGCGGAGCCGCCCCACCGCGTTGGCGAGGACCGGTTCCGCCCGCTGCGAGGTCTCCTCGCCGTGCAGCCGCAGCACCGAAGCGACGACGTACAGCGAGGCGACCATGCCGAGCAGGCCCACCATCGTGGCGAGGAAGGCGTCCGTGAGGCCGGACTGGCCGCCCATGCGTTCGATGACGTCCCGGGTGTTCTCGTTGTCGCCGACGATGTCCGCCGCGCCCTCCACCATCCCGCCGAAGACGACCCCGGAGGCGAGGAAGCCCAGCGTCCAGCCGAGCACGCTGCCGCGCTGCAGCCGCCACGCGAGGGAGCCCGCCGTGCCGAGCCCGCCCTTCGCGGGTCCCGGCCGGGTCGGCAGGAAGCTCATGCCGACGTCGCGCCGCCCCGCCAGGTTGTACGCGACAGCGCCCTGCGCCACGATCGCGGCGGCGATCAGGAGCAGCACCCACCACCGCTCACCGGCGTAGGCGCGGATGTTCTGCGTCCACCCGAGCGGAGACAGCCAGGTCAGGACGGAGGAGCCGTCCTCGGTCCCCGCGTCACCGGCGGCCTTGAGTACGTACGCGGCGCCGAGGACCCCCGAGGTCAGCCCCTTGGCGAGCCGCGCGCTCTCCGTGAGCTGGGCGACGATCGCTGCCATGGTGGCGAAGACCATGCCGGTGCCCGCGACGCCGAGCCCGAGCGCGAGCGCTCCGGCCGAGCCCTGCCCTGCCATGCCGCCGGCGATCAGCAGCCCCACGGCCGCGTTCGCCACGAACGCGGCGAGCAGCGCGGCGGTCAGCGGCGCACGCCGCCCCACCATCGCGGCGGAGATCATCTCCTGGCGCCCTGTCTCCTCCTCCTCGCGCGTGTGCCGTACGACGACGATCAGGCTCATGACGGCCGCGAGGATCGCGGCGTAGACGCCGATGCGCCAGGCGGACAGCGCGCCGATGGAGTCCCCGAACACCGGCGAGTACAGCGCCCGCATCGAGGAGTTGGCGTTCATCGACCGCATGGCGTCGGCCCGCTCGGCGGCCGTGCCGTACGTCTGCTCAAGGGAGCCCGGCATCGCGAGGACCATGCCGACGACGACGAGGACCCAGACGGGCAGCATGACGCGGTCGCGGCGCAGGGCGAGCCTCAACAGGGCGCCCGTACCGGCGAGTTGACGTGATCCGCCGGTGCGAGGAGTGAATCCGAGGGCTTGGGCGGCGGCGGTCATCGCGCGACCGCCTCTTCGGTGGCACCGCTGGCCCGCACGTCGTCCTGGTAGTGCCGCAGGAAGAGTTCCTCCAGCGTCGGCGGCGTGGAGACGAGCGACCGGATCCCGGAGTCGGTGAGCGCGCGCAGCACCGCGTCCAGCTTGTCGGTCTCGACCTGGAGCTTGACGCGATTCCCGGATACGTCGATGTCGTGGACGCCGGGCAGCTGCGCGAGGCCGTTCGGCGGTCCCGCCAGTTCGGCGGTGATGCTGGTCCGTGTCAGGTGGCGCAGGTCGGCCAGCGAGCCGGTCTCGACGGTCTGCCCCTTCCTGATGATGCTGACGCGGTCGCAGAGCTCCTCCACCTCGCTGAGGATGTGCGAGGAGAGGAGGATCGTGCGGCCACGGTCGCGCTCCTCCTCGACGCAGCTCTGGAAGACCTCCTCCATGAGCGGGTCGAGCCCGGAGGTGGGCTCGTCGAGGATCAGCACGTCGACGTCCGACGCGAAGGCGGCGACGAGGGCGACCTTCTGCCGGTTGCCCTTGGAGTACGTGCGCCCCTTCTTGGTCGGGTCGAGTTCGTACCGCTCGATGAGGTCGGCCCGGCGGGCCCGGTCGAGACCGCCCCGCAGCTTCCCGTACAGATCGATGACCTCGCCGCCGGACAGGTTGCGCCACAGGGTGACGTCGCCCGGTACGTACGCCACGCGCCGGTGCAGCTCGACCGCGTCGCTCCACGGGTCCTTGCCGAGGAGCTGGGCGGCGCCGGAGTCGGCGCGGAGCAGGCCGAGGAGGACGCGGATGGTCGTGGACTTCCCGGAGCCGTTGGGGCCGAGGAAGCCGTGGACCTCGCCGGTCTCGACGTCGAGGTCGAGACCGTCCAGCGCGTGTGTCCTTCCGAACGACTTGTGCAGTCCGGAGACGGTGATTGCCTTCGTCATGTTTTTGAACGTACGCTACTTTCACAAACTTGTGAAGTTAAGGAAGCGTATAAACTCGACCTCGACCGGCACAGCAGGGGAGATGATCGGCAGATGCCCAAGGGGTCCGAGGGGTCCGACGAAGAGGCGCGACGTGACGACGAGGTCGTCTCACGTTTCGTGGAGCAGTTCGCCGCGCAGCTGGTCGAGGCGGGCATGCCGAGGATGCCGGCGAGGATCTTCGCGGCGCTCCTCGCGTCGGACTCGGGCGCCCTGACATCGGCGGAGCTGGGGGAGCGGCTCCAGGTGAGCCCCGCTGCGGTCTCGGGCGCGGTCCGCTACCTCACGCAGCAGCACATGGTGGCCAGGGAGCGCGAGCCCGGATCCCGGCGTGACCTCTTCCGGGTGCACAGCAACCAGTGGTACGAGGCCCTGGCCAACCGTGACGGGGTGCTCAAGCGCTGGGAGTCGGCCCTGCGCGACGGCGTCGCCGGCCTCGGCCCCGACACCCCGGCGGGCCGCCGCATGGCCGAGACGCTCGCCTTCTTCGAGTTCGTCGAGCACGAGATCGCGGAGATGCTGGAGCGGTGGCGGGTGCACAGGGAAAGCCTGTTCGGCAAGTAGGTCTCAAGTAGGTCTCAAGCAGGTCATGCGGGACGCTCACCGGGGCAGCATCAAGCCCCAGGCATTGGCCCGCAACGACCACGTACGGGTCCGCACAGGACCCCCGACCACCGCATCCGCCCGGTACCGGAAATCTGCACCGGACACGGTGATCGTCCGCGCCCGCACCCGCAGGGCCTGTGTCGCCGCGCCCACCGAGGACGGCCGGACCTCGACCTCCGCGAAACCGTCGTCCCCCGGACGCACCGAGACCCCCTCCACCGGCTGGTCCAGGTCCACCACGAGCACTCCGTCCGCCTCCACCCGCAGCCGCGCAGGGGCGGGACCGGGTGCCGACGCCACGCGCGAGGGGCGCGCGAGGGTGCGTACGAAGGACTGGCACGTACGCAGCCAGGGGCGGCCGTCCACCGGGGTGCTCCCGGCAGCGCTCCCTGAAGCGCTCCCGGAAGCCGCCGAGGTGAGGGGCGGGATCCGCAGACTCCCCAGGACCACCCCGTCGCTGTCGTCCACGAGCAGATCCAGCCGCCGCTCGGCCCCTTCGAGCACCGCACGGGCCGCCGCGACCGCCCCGAGCGGCACTCCGAGCGACCGTGAAAGCACCTGAGCGGCCCCCACGGGAACAACCGAAACCGCACACGAATCGAGCTCGCGCTCGCGGTGCAGAACCGCGACGGCCCGCAGCAGCGCCCGGTCGTCACCGATCACCACGGGACGCCGCGCACCCCTCCTGGCCAGGGCTTTCGCGAAGTCCTCCGGCCTTTCCGGCAGGCAGATCCGGATGGCCGCACCCGCGCCGAGTACGTCCTTCGCGATCCGTACCGACTCACCGTCCGTGCGCCGGGCGACCGGGTCGATGACGACTAGCAGCTGGTCGCGAGCCGACAACGTGCGCCCCTTTTCTGAGTCCTCGGGTAGCATCTTTGTGCAAGAGCCCCTTGCGCTATTGCGCCAGGGGCTTCGTCTATTCCGGGGCAGCATCCAAGGCACACCCATATGGCGGCTACGGCCCCTGACCTTGGACATGCCCCGCCCGGAAGGGGTGTACGCCTGTGCCCGCACTTGTGCTGCTCGGTGCTCAGTGGGGTGACGAAGGCAAGGGAAAGGCCACCGACCTGCTCGGTGGCTCCGTGGACTATGTAGTGCGATACCAGGGCGGCAACAACGCCGGCCACACGGTCGTCGTAGGCGACCAGAAGTACGCACTGCATCTCCTCCCTTCCGGGATTCTCTCCCCGGACTGCGTGCCTGTCATCGGCAACGGAGTCGTCGTCGACCCGTCGGTCCTGCTCTCCGAGCTGAGCGGTCTGAACGAGCGCGGCGTCGACACGTCGAAGCTGCTGATCAGCGGTAACGCGCACATCATCACGCCGTACAACGTGACCGTCGACAAGGTGACGGAACGCTTCCTCGGCAAGCGCAAGATCGGCACGACGGGCCGCGGCATCGGCCCGACCTACGCCGACAAGATCAACCGCACCGGCATCCGCGTCCAGGACCTCTACGACCAGTCGATCCTGGAGCAGAAGGTCGAGGCGGCCCTCGAGGTCAAGAACCAGCTCCTCACCAAGCTCTACAACCGCCGCGCCATCGAGGTCGGCCAGATCGTCGAGCAGCTCCTGGAGCACGGCGAGAACATCAAGCGGTACGTCGCCGACACCACGCTGATCCTCAACAACGCGCTCGACGAGGACAAGGTCGTCCTCTTCGAGGGTGGCCAGGGCACGCTCCTGGACGTGGACCACGGCACGTACCCCTTCGTCACCTCATCGAACCCGACCGCGGGCGGCGCCTGCACGGGTACGGGCGTCGGCCCGACGAAGATCAGCCGCGTCATCGGCATCCTGAAGGCATACACCACGCGTGTCGGCGCGGGCCCGTTCCCGACGGAGCTCTTCGACCAGGACGGCGAGGACCTGCGCCGCATCGGCGGCGAGCGCGGTGTGACGACGGGCCGTGACCGGCGCTGCGGCTGGTTCGACGCGCCGATCGCGCGCTACGCGACCCGCGTGAACGGCCTGACGGACTTCTTCCTCACGAAGCTGGACGTCCTGACGGGCTGGGAGCAGATCCCGGTCTGCGTGGCGTACGAGATCGACGGCAAGCGCGTCGAGGAACTCCCGTACAACCAGACGGACTTCCACCACGCGAAGCCCGTCTACGAGTACCTCCCCGGCTGGTCCGAGGACATCACCAAGGCGCAGACCTTCTCCGACCTGCCGAAGAACGCGCAGGGTTACGTGAAGGCCCTGGAGGAGATGTCGGGCGCCCCGATCTCCGCGATCGGCGTGGGTCCGGGCCGCACGGAGACGATCGAGATCAACTCGTTCATCTAGCGGCTCATCCAGCGGCCCATCCGGCGGTTCATCCGGCGGATCGGTCCTCGCCGCACATCCGCAGTCCCACGGGCGTCTGGCACGGCAGGTGCCCGTGGGTGCGGACCACGTCCTGGCCGTTTCCGCGGATCGCGTACGCCAGGAAGCTCGACGCCAGGGAATCGGCGGGCGGGCGGCCGTAGGTGTAGGCGTACTCGATCTCGCGGTAGGGATAGCCGCTGGACTGGATGTGGTCGATGGACGGGGCATGGCCGTTCAGGTTCAGGCGGTGCATGCCCTTGAGCGTGGTCGTGTTGCGCAGCTCGCTGTAGCCGATCGCGCCCGGGGTGCCGGCGACGGTGTCCAGGACCTGGTCCGTGTCGTCGAGTTCGCAGCGGATGACCGGGGCGGACGGGCTGATGTCCTTGGTCAGGCAGTCGCTCGAGGACTCCTGGATCTCCGAACCGCCCTTCAGGACCCGGTTCTGCAGGGTGACCCGCGTACCCGAGCTCGATCCCCGGCTCACCAGGACCACCGGGCGGTCGGGGCCGCCGGCCAGCTGGTTCCAGTTGCGGATCTCGCCCTTGAAGACGCGGCCCACGTCCCGTGTCGAGAGATTCTTGATCGGTACTCCGTCGTTCAGGACGAGGGTGAAGAGGGAGACCGCCACCCTTGTCTCGCTCAGCTGCGTGTAGCTGGACGGGCGAGGCCCGTCGGAGAAGGCGATCACCGGCGGCGAACCGTCCTCGCCCTCGACGGACTTGGCATCCATGGCCGCCAACTCCCTTATTCCGCCCCGGCTTCCGTGCGCGTTCACCTTGATCGTCGAGCCTTCGCAGGCGTTCATGTACTTCTCCGCCAGCTCGGTCGCGACCTCTTCGAACGCCGTCGACCCCGTCAGGGTCAGCGTGCCCTGCTCGCAGTACGAGGGCGGGGGCGTGGCGTCGGGGAGCAGGATGAGGCCTGCGAGGCCGAGGATCACCAGGCTCAGCGCGATGGCCACCCGCTGCGACAGCCTGCTGAACACCGGGGGCTTCTCGTCGGGGGCGGCGCTGTGGTTCTCGTGCGTCTCGCCGCCCTGGATGCCGCCGATGACGGTGTAGCCGCTGTCCACGGGTCCGCCGGTCAGCAGGACCAGGAGCTTGTAGTACTCGCCCCGGTTGAGCGGCACACGCGGGATGTGCAGCCTGCCGCCCGCGTAGCCGAGGCTCGTGTCGGGCCCGAAGTGCTCCATCAAGTGGTCGGCCTCGGGCGGCAGTGTCACCGCGACCCCGCGGATCGTGCGGTGCTCGAAGACCGCCGTCAGGCCGTGCGGCGAGCGGCCCGTGTAGTCGCCCACGTCGATGGGCAGCGAGCCGTCGTTCTCGATGCGCAGGAGAACCAGCGTCGCGTCCGACATGTCGGGGTCCTCGTCGAAGAGACCGAGGCGTGCGTTCGCGTCACCCGTACGGACGTTGTCGCCTATCGCCGTGTCCATCTGCCTGCGGTAGCCGATGCGCTTGCGGCGCGGTACGCGGCGTTCGAGCAGTACGGGGACGAACGCGCCGGCGATGCCGACCAGGATGGCGAGCACTGCGATGACGTTTTCGGTGCTCAACCAGACCATGGACGGCACGGTAGGGGGCGTGCAGGGCTCCCGGGCGGCGCTTGTCCGTCCGGACAGGCGCTGTTCGCGCGCCGTTCAACTACCGGCGCTCAGCCGTCCTTCGAGTAGGTAAGACCCTTGTCCGTCCCCGTGTTCTCGCGGTGCAGCCTGCCGTTCGAGAGCAGCGTGACCGTGCTCGCCTGACCCGGCCTGCAGGAGGTCGCGGGCTGCCCGACGATCACGTCCGTCGGTCCGATCCGCAGGGTGCTGCCGCTCACCGACTCCAACTTGCCCTGGAACACGCAGTGGTACGTGCCACCCGTGTCGGTCGGACCGTCCGCCGTGATCGATACGACGGTGTCGCCGACCTCGCCCTGCTGGAGGACGAGCTGCCGGGAGTTGCTGCCCAGGTCGTTCTCGATGGAGCCGCTCCAGGTGCCGAGGAACTTGTCCGGGATCGTGCCCTCCTCGTCCTTGGACGCGGGGGAGGTGGGCGGGGTCTCGGGCTCCGGTGACTCCTCGTCGGAGGGCGTGCCGGGCGTCGAAGGCGCGCTGCTGGACGGCGACTTGGAGTCGGCGCCGCCCGCCTTCGTGCTGCCCTCGCCCTTCATCACCGCGTACACCGTGCCGCCCGCTCCTATGGCCACTATGACGGCCACCGCGATGAGCGCGGCGGTGGACCGCCCGCTGCGGCGCGGTGGCTCGCCCTGGGGGTGGACCAGCGGGCCGTACGGAGGAGTGGGTCCGTACGGAGGCGTGGGGCCGTACGGGCCCTGCTGGGGGTAGCCGTAGCCGGGCGGCGGGAGCTGGGGTTGAGGCTGCTGCTGTGGGTGTTGCTGGGGGTAGCCGTATGCCGAGCCCGGCGGGGGAGTGGGCGGTGGCGTCTGGCCGGTGATCATCGTGGGGAGGTGGTCGAGCTGGGCGGCCTCGCCCGGCCGGCCGGGCGGCGGCGGTGTATCGCCGTCGGCGGG
>NZ_BAAAUG010000025.1:41820-99590 GCF_039533825.1 Streptomyces rectiviolaceus | reverse complement strand
CGACCCACGCGGGGCGGCGGGGCGTCGCGCTCTGCACGGTCTGTGCGGGTGCCGCGGAGCCCGGGCCCGCCTGCGGCGGGACGGCGGGCATCGTCGGCGCGGCCTGTCCCGGCGGCGCGGCGCTGCCGTTCGGCGGGTATGTCACCTCGACCTCGACCTCCCCCTTGGTCATCGGACGTTCACTTCCGCCCGGCGTGCGCGGTGCGGGAAGAAGTGCACGGCCGTAAGTATCGCCGCAGGGACTGACATCCGCACAGGCATTGACTGGATCTTGTTCGGATCATCGTGTCCGGATCACGGTGTCTGGCTCACCCTGTCCGACTCACCTTCTCCGGCTCACCCTCTCCGGCTCACGCGAAGATCGCACACCACCCCTGCCCTTGAATACGCGATTCAGTGCGGTTCGGTTCCCTTCCGGGCCGGATGAACTCAGCCGCTCCAGACTCCCACGTCACCCTCGTAGTGCCCCCGCACGCGCGCGTGCACCCCGGTCGGCGCTCCCACCTGGTCAAGGCCGAGCAGCGCCGCGCCGAGCACGGGACGGGCGACGACCACCCGGGGCACCGCCTTGGGTGCCCGGTCTGCGAGCAATGCCCGGATGCGGTCGTCCAGTTGCGGGTGGCGGGCGGCGAGGACGCTGCCGCCGAGCAACACCGGGGTCTCCTCGCCGAGCAGGCCGAGGCGGTCGAGGGCCACGGTCGACATGGCGACCACCTCGTCGGCCATCCGGTCCACCAGCGAGCGAGCCACCGCGTCGCCCGCCGCCGCCGTGGCGAAGAGCACCGGCGTCAGCTCGTGCCGCCGGAGCGGGGCGATGGCGCCCAGGTGGAGCGCCTCGATCAGCGCGTACATGGAGGGCAGGCCGAAGTGCGCGGGCAGCGCGTCGCGCAGTGCGGTCGCGTCGCCGCGGCCGTCCTCGGCCCGCGCCGCGTACCAGAGCGCCTCCTCGGCAAGGCCGCCCCCGCCGCCCCAGTCGCCGGAGAGCCGGCCGATGGCGGGGAAGCGCGCGGTGCGCCCGTCGGGCAGCATGCCCACGCAGTTGATGCCCGCGCCGCACACCACGGCGACGCCCCGCGGCTCGGCGTCCTCCAGGAGGCCGGCCCGCAGGATGGCGAAGGTGTCGTTGCGCACGTCGACCGAAGGGCCCCACGCGCGCTGCCGCAGGGCAGCAGCCAACTCCCGCTCCTCGACGGGCAGATCGGCGTTGGCGAGGCACGCGGACACGTGCCCGACGGAGTCGGCACCCGCCTCGGCCAGGGCCCGCGTCACCGCCTCCTCCAGGATGTCCACCGCGGCCTCGACGCCGACCTGCGGCGGCTGGAACCCGCCGCCGCGGGCCGCGCCGACGACCGTGCCGTCGGCCGCGACCACCGCGACGTCGGTCTTGCTGTTGCCCGCGTCGATCGCGAGCACGCTCGTGCTCACGCCCACGCCAGGTGCTCCCGGTTGTGCGCGATCAGCCGGTCGGTGAGCTGCTCCGCGTACGTGTACTGGCCGACAAGCGGGTGGGCGAGCAGCGCCTTGAAGACGCGGTCGCGGCCGCCGTGCAGCGCGGCCTGGAGGGCCAGGTCCTCGTACCCGGTGACGTTGGCGATGAGCCCGGCGTACAGCGGGTCCAGCTTCGGTACGGACAGGGGCTTGGCGCCCTTGCCGTCGACCGTGGCCTGCACCTCGATGACGGCGTCGTCCGGCAGGAACGGCAGCGTCCCGTTGTTGACGGTGTTCACCACCTGGTAGGGGCTGCCGCCGTTGCCGAGCAGCGAGGCCGCCAGGTCCACGGCCGCCTCCGAGTAGAAGGCGCCGCCGCGCTTGGCGAGCAGTTCCGGCTTCTCGTCGAGCGTCGGGTCGCCGTACATCTTCAGCAACTCACGCTCCATCTCGGCCACTTCGGCGGCCCGCGACGGCTTGGTCTTCAACTCCTCGACCACCGCGTCGTGCTGGTAGAAGTAGCGCAGGTAGTACGAGGGCACGACGCCGAGCCGGTCGACGATCTCGCGCGGCATGCGCAGGTCCGCGGCGACCGCGTCCCCGTGCTCGGCGAGGAGCTTGGGCAGGAGGTCGTCACCGCCCGGTCCTCCGAGACGTACGCCCGTCTCCCACGTCAGGTGGTTGAGGCCCACGTGATCGAGGTGCACGTCGCCCGGCGCGACGTCGAGCAGCTTCGCGAACTTCCGCTGGAAGCCGATCGCCACGTTGCACAGGCCGACGGCCTTGTGTCCTGCCTGGAGCAGCGCCCGCGTCACGATGCCCACCGGGTTGGTGAAGTCGATGATCCAGGCGTTCGGGTTCGTGCGCCGTACGCGCTCGGCGATGTCGAGGACGACGGGCACGGTGCGCAGGGCCTTCGCGAGGCCGCCCGCGCCGGTGGTCTCCTGGCCGACGCAGCCGCACTCCAGGGGCCATGTCTCGTCCTGGTTGCGGGCCGCCTGCCCGCCGACGCGCAGCTGGAGCAGGACCGCGTCGGCGTCCGCGACGCCCGCGTCCACGTCGGACGTGGTGACGATGCGGCCGGGGTGCCCCTGCTTGGCGAAGATGCGCCGTGCGAGCCCGCCGACGAGTTCGAGACGGTCGGCGGCGGGGTCGACGAGGACGAGCTCCTCGATCGGCAGGGTGTCCCTCAACCGCGCGAATCCGTCGATGAGTTCGGGTGTGTAGGTCGACCCTCCGCCGACCACTGCGAGCTTCATATCGGTTCTCAGCCCTTTACTCCGGTGAGGGTGACGCCTTCGACGAAGGCCTTCTGTGCGAAGAAGAAAACGAGGATGACGGGCGCCATGACGAGCAGCGTCGCGGCCATGGTCATGTTCCAGTTGACCGCGTGGGCGCTCTTGAAGGATTCGAGGCCGTAACTCAGTGTCCAGGCGCCGGGGTTCTGGGCGGCGTAGATCTGCGGCCCGAAGTAGTCGTTCCAGCAGTAGAAGAACTGGAAGAGCGCGATGGCGGTGATGCCGGGCTTGGCCATCGGCACCACGATCTTGATCATGGTGCGGAAATCGCCGCAGCCGTCGACCTTCGCCGACTCGATGTACTCCTTGGGGATCGTCAGGAGGAACTGCCGGAGCAGGAAGATCGAGTACGCGTCGCCGAACGCCATCGGGATGATCAGCGGCCACAGTGTGCCCGACAGGTGGAACTGCTGGGCCCACACCAGGTACATCGGGATCACGATGACCTGCGGCGGCAGCATCATCGTCGAGATGACGAGCAGCATCGCGGTGCGCCGGCCGCGGAAGCGGAACTTGGCGAGCGCGTACGCCACCGGGATCGCCGAGCAGACGGTGAAGAGGGTGCCGAGGCCCGCGTACATGAGCGAGTTGCGCCACCAGTCCAGGAATCCCGGCGTCTCGAACACGGCCTTGTAGTTGGACCAGTGCCAGGAGTCGGGCCACAGGTCGCCGCTCATGGCCTGCGAGTCGCTCATCACCGACGTCAGGAAGACGAAGACGAACGGCAGGACGAAGAGCAGCGCGACGCCTATCGCCACGCTGTGGACGGCGATCCAGTGCAGGATCCGCTTGCGGCGGGCGCGGGCGGCGGCGGGGCCCCTTGCCGGGGCGGTGCGTTCGGGCGCGGTGGGAGCGTCGAGAGTCGTGGTGGTCATGGAATCCTCAGTCCTCCGCCGCGAGCAGCCCGGAGCGCTTGCGCATCAGGAGCAGCGTGACGGCCATGGCGATGGCGAAGAGCACGAGCGAGAGCACGCACGCGGCACCGGTGTTGAAGTTCTGGAAGCCCATCTGGTAGACGAGCTGGGGGACCGTGAGGGTCGAGTGGTCCGGGTAACCGGGCTGGATCACCGAGCCGGGGCCGATGTTGACGCCGGACGCGACCTTTCCCGCGACCAGGGCCTGCGTGTAGTACTGCATGGTCTGCACGACGCCCGTGATCACCGCGAACATCACGATCGGCGTGATCGCGGGCCAGGTGACGTAGCGGAACTTGGACCACGCCCCGGCGCCGTCCAGGTCCGCGGCCTCGTACTGCTCCTTGGGTACGTCGAGCAGCGAGGCCATGAAGATCACCATCAGGTCGCCGATGCCCCACAGGGAGAGCAGCACGAGCGAGGGCTTGGCGGTGTCCGGGTCGTTGAACCAGTTGGGCCCGGAGATCCCGATCGAGCCGAGGATCTCGTTCACCGGGCCCGTGCCCGGGTTGAGCAGGAAGACGAAGGCGACGGTGGCGGCGACCGGCGGGGCGAGATATGGGATGTAGAAGGCGGTGCGGAAGAACCCGGCGCCCGTCTTGATCTTCGTGATGAGTAGCCCGAGCGAGAGCCCGAAGACCACCCGCACCGCCACCATGATCACGACCAGCCAGAGGGTGTTCCACAGGGCCGGACCGAACAGCGGCATCTGCTCGAACACGTACTTCCAGTTCCGCAGGCCCACGAAGGTGGGCTCCTTGATCTGGTTGTAGTGCATGAACGAGAAGTAGACGGTGGCGATCAGCGGATACGCGAAGAAGACGCTGAAGCCGACCAGCCAGGGGGAGAGGAAGCCGAGCGTGCGCAGTCTGCGGCGCGCGGGGTTGGAGAGGGAGATTGCCATGGCGGGGTCCTCAGCTCAGCTCTTCGACTGGAGGGTGTCGGCGTCGATCTGCTCGTCGAGCTTCTTCAGGCGCCCTCGCAGATCACCCACGCGACCGGCCTCGACGGCGTACGCGAAGTCCGCGAGCGAGACGACATAGGCGCCGCCGTTGACGGAGGGCGGCAGGGCCTTGCTGTGCTTGTTCTGCAGGATGTCGAAGAAGGTCCGGAAGGTCGGATCGGCGTCCAGGTCGGGCGACTTGAGCGCCGCGAACGTGGAGGGCACGTTGTGGATGGCGTTCGCGAATTTCACGACCTGCTTGGTGTCCGCGGTCAGGAACCGCACCAGCTCCCAGGCGGCGTTCTGGTGCTTGCTGCTGTGCGCGATCCCGGCGACGGTGCCGGTGATGAAGCCGCGCCCGTACGTGTCGGCCTGGTCGTCGGGGACGGGAAGCGGGGCCACGCCCCAGTCGAACTTCGCCTTCGCCTCGTCCAGCATCAGGCCGCGCCACTCACCGTCCAGGAGCATGGCCACCTTGCCGGTCAGGAAGGCGTTCTGGTTCGACATCTCGTCGCCGAACGTGAGCCGGAACTTCTCCAGGTCGTTGAAACCGCCCTGGGCTGCGGCCAGTTGGCGCATGGTCTTGAAGAACTCGTACGTCGAAGGCTCGTCGGCAAGGCGTGACTTGCCCTCGGCGTCGAAGTACTTGGGGCCCCACTGCGCGAAGAGGCGGTCCGGAGTGTTCTGGTAGAAGCGGAAGCTGGGCATGTACCCGACCCGCTTGTACGAGTTCTTGCCGCTGCGCACGGTCAGCTTCTTGGCGACCTCTTCGAACTCGGACATCGTGCGCGGCGGGCGCTCGATGCCCGCCTCCTTGTAGGCGTCCTTGTTGTAGTACATCCCGTAGGCGTCCGCGAGCAGCGGCAGGGCGCACTGGGTGCCCTGGTAACTCGTGTAGTCGATCAGCGTCTTGGGGAAGGTCTTGCGCTTGTCGAGGCCGGTCTTCTTCATGAACGGATCGAGGTCCGCCCACATCCCGGAGTCGCAGTACTGGCCGACGTTGTTGGTGGTGAAGGACGACACCACGTCGGGGGCCTTGTCGCCGCCCGCCCGCAGGGCCTGGTTGACGGTCTCGTCGGAGACGTTCCCGGTGGCCTTCACCTTGATGTTCGGGTGCAGCTCCTCGAAGCGGTCGATGCTGTCGTTGACGGCCTTGACCTCGCCGGGCGTCGACCAGCCGTGCCAGAACTTCAGGGTGACCGGCTTGGTCGGGTCGTCGTTCGCGCTGCCGACGCTCGGATTGGCGCAGCCGGAGAGCAAGAGACCGGCTGCGGCGAGCGCCGCGGACGCGCAGGTGGGCATGCGCCATCGCGGCATGGCGGGCTTCCTTTACGGGGGAGGGGAGAAGGGGAGCTGAGCTGCGGGAAGAAAGGGAGTGATCAGGCTGTGTCGAAGACCTGGTCGCGGGCCTGGGTGAGGGCCGAGCGCAGGGCGCCGGTGAGGATCGGGTCGCCGTCGAGTTCGCTGATGCGGATCTGCGGGCGGGGCAGTGCGAGCCCGGTCAGTTCTTCCTCGACCCTGACGCGCAGTTTGTCGCCGCCCGCCTGGGCCACCGAGCCGGAGAGCACGACGAGTTCGGGGTCGACGACGGCGACGACCGCGGCGATGCCGGTGGCGAGGCGGCGTGCGACCTCGTCGAGCACGGTGTCGTCGGCGAAGGCGTCCGCCAAGGTGGCCGCGCCGCCCGCCAGTTCTCGCACGACCGGGGCGCAGACCAGGCTCTGGAAGCCGCCGCCCCCGTCCGGGCCGCGCGTCGCCTCGGGGCCGCCGCGGGCCAAGGGGGCGCCGGGCAGCGGCATGTACCCGATTTCGCCCGCGCCACCGGTCGCGCCGCGCAGCAGGGTGCCGCCGAGCACGATGGCGGCGCCGACGCCGTCGTCGAGCCAGGTCAGCACGTAGTTGTCGTTGTCCTGGGCGGCGCCCTCGTACTGCTCGGCGACGGCGGCGAGGTTCACGTCGTTCTCGATGACGACGGGCGTGCCGAGGACGGCGGCGAGATCGTCGCGCAGCGTCCGCGAGTGCCAGCCCGGCAGATGCGGGGCGTACCGCAGCTCACCGGTGTGCGGGTCGATGGCACCGGGCGTGCCGATCACCGCGGCCCGCAGGTCGTCGTGGCCGAGGCCCGCCTGACGCAGCGCCTCGTCGACGGCCTCCGTGACCAGTTGCGCGGTGCGGTGGCGCACGTCCTCGGCCACGGCGTCCGCCTCGACGCGCGCCTGGCCGAGTACGGCGCCGGTGATGTCGGCGACGAGCGCCGTGATCCCGGTGGGGTCGGCGGACAGCGCGGCGACATGTCCGGCGCCGGGGTCGATCTCGTACAGCAGGGCGTTGGGTCCTGGCCGCCCGCTGAGGCTGCCGGTGGTGTGCACGAGGCCGGCGGCCTCCAGACGCCCGAGCAGCTGCGAGGTGGTGGGCTTGGAGAGCCCGGTCAGCTCACCGATCCGGGTCCGGGTGAGCGGGCCGTGCGCGACGAGGAGGTCGAGCACCGCCCGGTCGTTCATGGCGCGCAGGACGCTCGGCGTGCCCGGGGTTCCCGGCGTCCCCGAGGCCCCCGGAGTGTTGCCTGCTGCTGCCATGACGACACCTGTCTTTCAGCGGCGACTAACTGTTAGGAAACTTTCCAATTCGTGAGGACCGTAAGGCTGGCGTGAATGAGGCGTCAATAGCGAACACCCCCGCGGCAACCAAGTCGTTACCTGCGGGGGTGCGGTGTTGCACGGGGTGCTTGGGGGTGCGGGTTGCCGGGGCGGGGGCTTTGCTGGGCCTGTGGCTTTGCTTGGTACCGGGGCCGCCCGGTTGTCCCGAGGTTGGCGGTTCCGGGCCGGGTGTAAAGGGCGCTCCTGCGTCGCGTCGGCTTCGCCGATTGCGCTGCGCTTCACCCTTGACACCCAACCCTCCACCGCGCGAGGGAAGACGACCGGACGGCCCGAGGGGCGGGACTCTCGACCACTGCCGTGGGGTCGTCGGGTCTGACTGCCGGGTGCGGACTTGTTCGTCGGGGGTGGCCGCCAGGTGGCCGGGGCGCGCGGCCGCTCCGGGGAGGGGTCCCGGTCTCGTCAAGCGGCTGCCGACTGGTTGGTTCTTCCGGTGTGGCTGCCCGGGCAGGGCGCGTGTGAGCGCCGGTATCGGCAGTCCATGTCGCCGGGAGGCGTCTGGCCATCAGCGGCCAGGCGTCGCGCAGGGCGGATTGCAAGAAAGTCGCACGATGGTGGGCGTCCGGGGCGGTGTTGGTGCGACTTTTCTGCATCCGGGCTCGCGGGGCACCTACTTTGGCAAAGTTGCGTTCCGGCAGAAGGGGGGCGCGCGTGTTTCGCAACGCGCCTTCTCGGAATTAGGTGCCGGACCCCCCGGCGGAAGCCGCGTCAGCGGACGGGCTCGTCGTTGCCTGCGAGCCCCTGAGACGGGACGGTATGGGCCCCGTGATGTTGGCCCCAGAAGATCCGGTCGGCAGTCGCTTGACGAGACGGGCGCCCCTCCCCGGACCGACCGCGCACCCCGACCCGTGACGGCGCCCTGCGACGAACTAGTCCGCACCCGGCCGGAAAGCGGAATGGTCTGACGGCAGTGGTCGAGAGTCCCGCCCCTCGGGCCGTCCGGTCGTCTTCCCTCGCGCGGTGGAGGGTTGGGTGTCAAGGGTGAAGCGAAGCGGAATCGGCGCAGCCGACGCGTAGCGCAGCGGAGCGCCCTTTACACCCGGCCCGGAACCGCCAACCTCAGGACAACCGGGCGGCCCCGGCACCAAGCAAAGCCACAGGCCCAGCGAAGTCCCCATCGACCCAGCAACGAGGACTACTTCGCCAAGTTCGGCGGCGGTGCTATCGGTGAGGCTGCGAGGGACTGTGGGGACGTTGCCGAGGCGTACGCGGACGGAGCCGCGACGCCTGCCGACGGGTCGGCCACCGCCTCCGTCGCCTGGAGCGGGAGGCCGCCCACGATGCGGATGCCCGCGGCGTCGAAGGCCCGCTTGATGCGCCAGCGCAGCTCGCGCTCCACGCCGAGCGCGTTGCCCGGCATCGTCTTCGCGGAGACCCGTACGACCATCGAGTCGAGCAGCACGCTGTCCAGGCCGAGGACCTCGACCGGGCCCCAGAGGCGCTCGTTCCACGGCTCGTCCTTGGCCATGGTCTCGCCGACCTCGACCAGCTTCGCCTGGACCTTCTCCAGGTCCTCGTCCGGGCGGACGGTGACATCGACGCCCGCCGTGGACCAGCCCTGGCTGAGGTTGCCGATGCGCTTGACCTCGCCGTTGCGGACGTACCAGATCTCGCCGTTGTCGCCGCGAAGTTTCGTCACGCGGAGGCCGACCTCGATCACCTCGCCGGACGCCACGCCCGCGTCGATGGAGTCGCCCACGCCGTACTGGTCCTCAAGAATCATGAAGACGCCGGAGAGGAAGTCCGTCACGAGGTTGCGGGCGCCGAAGCCGATTGCCACGCCTGCCACACCCGCCGAGGCGAGCAGCGGGGCGAGGTTGATCTGGAATGTGCCCAGGATCATAAGGGCGGCCGTGCCGAGGATCAGGAACGACGCCACCGAGCGCAGCACCGAGCCGATGGCCTGCGAGCGCTGGCGGCGGCGCTCCACGTTCACGAGGAGACCGCCGAGCGCCGTGCCGTTCACGGACTGCGCCGTGCGGTTCATGCGCTCTATGAGCTTGGTGATCGAGCGCCGGATGACCACACGCAGGACGACGGCGACGGCGACGATCAGCAGGATGCGGAGCCCGATGCCCAGCCACGCCGACCAGTTCTGCTCCACCCAGCTCGCGGCGTTCGTCGCGCTCTCCTGGGCGTCCTCGAGGGTCGGGGACTTCGGCGTCGTCTTGTCGTCCGGGTCCGTTCCGGCTGTTGACAGGACGGACAGGAACACGGCAGGTACCTCCAGGCATAGCGGTCTGCCCAGGAGATGCGCCGGGCAGAGACACCACACTAACGGGGCATTGTGTGTGGATCGTTGTCATGTTCGAGGGAGAGACAGTGCTCACCTGGGGAAGATGAGGGTGTCGCACAGGTGTGGTCGAAAACACTCCGAGCCCGTTACCAGCACATGGTGGCGCTTGGACCAGGCATGAGGGGAGACTGGCTACAGATCGTCCCGGCGCGAGCCACGCGCCGCCGGCGTACAAGGAGGCATCCGTGCCGCACGTCCTGGTCCTCAATGCGTCGTACGAGCCTCTCGGCGTCGTACCGCTCCGCCGCGCGCTCGTCCTCGTCCTGGAGAACAAGGCTCTCTGCCTCGAGGAATCCGGCGCCTTCATGCACAGCGCAACGCGCACTGTCCCCGCACCCAGCGTGGTCCGCCTCAAGCGGTTCGTCCGGGTCCCTTACAGGGGGCCCGTTCCTCTGACCAGGCGGGCGCTCTTCGCCCGCGACGGCGGTCGGTGCATGTACTGCGGTGGCGTCGCAACCAGCGTCGACCACGTCATTCCGAAGAGCCGTGGCGGTCAGCACGCCTGGGAGAACGTGGTGGCGTCCTGCCGCCGCTGCAATCACACCAAGGCGGACCGTCATCTCTTGGAGCTGGGGTGGCGCCTGCGTCACAAGCCCGCGCCGCCCTCGGGGCTCGCGTGGCGCATCATCGGGACCGGGCATAGGGATCCGCGCTGGCTGCCGTACTTGCAGCCGTTCGGCGCGGACGACGCGATGGCCCGGATCGACGGCATTTCTGCCTGAGAGATCCGGGCTTTCACGTGTGGCCGGGGCGGGCTCGCCCGCCCCGGCGTCCGACCCTGACCGCCCCGGCCTCCCTCACTGGCCGTTGCGCCGCTGCACGGCCGTGACCACGGCCGCCAGTGCCGCGACGCCGCCGCCGAGCAGA
The DNA here is from genome assembly GCF_039533825.1 of Streptomyces rectiviolaceus. NCBI lineage: Bacteria > Bacillati > Actinomycetota > Actinomycetes > Kitasatosporales > Streptomycetaceae > Streptomyces > Streptomyces rectiviolaceus. The sequence continues at coordinate 89,190 of NZ_BAAAUG010000025.1, read as the reverse complement.
CCGGCGCCCGCGCCCGCCGAGCCGTGGTCGACGCAGTACTTGGCGATCCAGAGGTAGCCGACGATCCCGCCCGCGCCGAGGGCCACGCCGGTCACCACGCCCGCCGCCCGGAACCACACATTGACCAGGTCGAGGCGGCGGTTGTGCTCGGCGTCCCTGACCCGCTGGTCGACGAGCTTGTTCTTCATCTGGAATTCCTGCTCGACGAGCGTCAGCATCCGCTCGGCCGAGTCCGACACCAGCTCGTTCCAGATCCTCATCTGCTCGCCGGACGGCAGCTCGCGGTAATCACCGGTCGCGGGCGGCGCCGCGGGCTCCGGTGACGTCTCCGGAGCCGGCGGGTCTTCCGGTTCCGGTGATCGGGGTGGGACGGGGGCGGTCATGGAGTGGTCCCGTTGTCGTCGGGCGAAGGGGATGAGGGCGGTGCGGGGCGTGCGGAGGGTACGGGTGGGTCCGGCGCCCGCATCTGGGGCACGGGCAGCCGGGCGTACAGGGCGTTCAGGGACCGCTCGACCGCGGCCCGGCTCTCCTCACGGGTGGGGCGCGGTGGGACCGGCTGCCGGGCGCGCCCGGCAGCCGTGTCCGGCAACGGGCCGGGGAACCCCCACGCCGTCCACACGCCGTCCACGAAGGCGTGACGGCGGGGTACGGGTGCCGGGGCGGCGGGGGCGCGGGCGGGCGGCGTCCGCCCCCGGGTCATCAGGAATCCGATGACGGCGAGCACCGCCCACAGCCCGAGCAGCGCGACCGCTCCCCACGTACCCCGCACCGGCGGCAACGCACGGAGCAGGGCCAAGAGACCGCCCGCGACCATCGCGACGGCCAGCAGCAGGAGGGCGAACGGCGCGGCGGCCGACAGCGCGGACGCGGTGGACTCGCGGGCCTTGGTCAGCGAGGAGCGGGTGCGGGCGAGCGACTGGTCGAGGTGGCGGGCGCGGTTCCCGACCGCCGGTTCCCGGCCGCCCCGCCGCCCGGACCCGGTGAGTCGTACGTCACGTCCGTCCGCCCCCGTCAGGACCTGGGCCCGCGGGCGGGCGGAGAGCGCGCGCACGGTGAGCGGACCGTCGCCGCCGAGCGCGTCGGCAAGGAAGGACCGGGGGTACCCCGGGACAGGTTCGGCGACGATCAGCGTGAGGCGGCCCTCGAAGCGCCGCATCAGGTGCGCGTACCGGTAGTGGAATTCCCCCACATGGGGGGTCTCGGTCGGCCGGTGGGGTTCCAGGACCACGACGATGTGCCGGGCCGGGGCCGCCTCAAGTGCATCGAACAGTTCGAGCAGGGGCATGCCGCCCCGGGCGTCGGGGTCGCCGGTGTCCAGGGCGCCCGTGTAGTGGACGAGCAGCAGATCGCGTGCGTCCCGGACGGCATCGCGGAGCCGGTACGCGCTCTCCGAGGACGTGCTGCCGAGCACGACGACGCGCTCCGGTTCGGCGTGGAAGAGGCTGTCGGGCCAGCGGGTCAGGGAGTCCTGGAGGGTCCGCGTGGCGGGGGGAGGCCCGGGCCGGCGGCGCGGGTGCTCCCGGCGGGTCCGCTCGCGCTCGCGCTGTCCCCGGTCCAGCCGCGCCCGCCACCGCTCGCGCTCCAGCCGCGCCCGGTCGTCAAGCTCGCGCTCCTGCCGTTCCCGCTCGGCACGGCGTTCCCGCTCGTGCCGGTCGCGCTCACGGCGGTCCCGCTCGTGCGGATCGTCCTCGTACAGCAGAACGGCACATGAGACCCGCGCATTCGGTCGGTGCGCCGGCAACCGCATGTCGATCCCCCCGATGAGTCCTCGACTCCATCATCGCGTGTCCGACCACCCAACTGGCAAGTGGTGCAGCCGCCTTGCTGACGGGCCCGGACCGCCTCAGGAAGCGCCGGCGACGGCGTACGCCTCCACCGACCAGAGTGAGTAGCCGAAGCGCGTGGCCCGTTTGTCGCCCTGTACGCGGATGTAGCGGGTGTCCTTCGCGTCCATGCGGACCGCCTCGCGGCCGCCCTTGCCGTCCTTCACGGTCGCCGCCGTGCGCCACGTCCTGCCGTCGGTGGACGTCTGCACGCGGTAGCCCGCCGCGTACGCGTCCTGCCAGCGCAGGACGACCTGGCCGAGCCTGACCGGCTCCGCGAGCTCCATCTGCCACCAGGCGCCGTCCTCGACCGGCGAGGACCAACGGGTCCTGGGGTCACCGTCGTTGGCGCCGGACGCCGGGAAGTCCTTCGTCTCGTCGCCCGAGGAGGACGCCTTCGCGCCGCGTGCAAGGTCGCGCCCGTCGGTGCGGGGGTAGGCGCGGACCGAGACCGTCCTGGTCTGGCCGTCGAAGGTCACCGGGACCTCGTACGTCCCCGAGCGCGTGCCCGCGGGGACGGTGACGTCGACCGGGACGTCCACCTGCGTGCCGCGCGGCAGCGTGGTCTTCTCCGGGGTGCGCACCTCGATGCCCTTGGGCGCCTTCGCCGTGACCTTGCCCCGTACGTCGCCGGGGCGCAGGGACAGCAGCTTCGCCGTGACCCGCTGCGGGCCGCCGCCGATCTCCACGTCGGCCTCGGTGCGGGCCAGGGAGAAGCGGGCCTCGGGGGAGTCGGCGTACCAGGGGACGACGTGGCGGACCGTGCCTTCGGTGACCGTGACGCGGACGGCGTCGGCGCGGGGGTCAGTGGCCTTGGAGTTGGCCTTGGAGTCGGGCTTGGAGTTGGAGTTGGGCTTGGATTCGGACTTGGCGGGCTCGGCCTCGGTGAAGCCCGTGCCGGACAGGGCGCCGATGCGGCGCCAGCCCTCGCCCGGGATGTGGGCCTCGATGCTGCCCTTGGTGCCGGGGTCGGTCAGCGCCGTCACCGCCGTGAGGGGCCGGGCGCGGGGAACACGGACCGTCGCGCGGTCCGACGCCTGCTCGCTGTCGAGCCCCGCCCACGTCCCGTACGCCTTCTGAGACCGCGTCAGGAAGGGGTCCAGGACGCCCTTGCCGACCGTCGCGCGGCCGGCTTTCAGCTTCTTCTGGAGGCCGGTCAGGGTGCGCGACGCGCGCCAGGCCGCCGCTCCGTCGCCCGCGGACTGCGCGCGCAGCATGTCGACCGCCGTCTCGCCGGCTTCGCCGTAACGCGCCAACTGCTCGACCCAGGGCCGCACTTCGGTGCCGATGCCGCTGACGCTCTTGCTGTCGGCCAGCCGCTTCGGCGCCTCCTTCATGACGGTGAAGGCATCCCGCAGGGCCTGCGCGGACTTCTCGACGCGGGCGGTGTCCGTCGTCGTGCGCGCCCGCCAGAAGTCGTCCATCAGCGGGCGCAGATACGCCGACTCGTCGGCGCCGAGCACGGACGACGCGTCATTGCCCGCGAGGGCCCGCAGCGCGCCCCGCGCCTTCGTGTCACCGTCCGAGAGGTCGTCGATCGCGGCGAGCCAGGACTCGTGCGGGCGGTAGGCGCGGGGGTTCCAGGCGTAGTCGGCGGCGGTGAACAGCGGGATGCGGGACGCCGACGGCTGCTCCATGGCGTTGCCGAGCAGCGCCGCCGAGCCGGTGGCCACCGCGGGTTCGCGGCCGGTGTAGGGGCCGAGGAAGATACGGTCCTGCGCGAAGTCGTTGACGGGGTAGTTGTCCATCGTCACGAGCGGGTGCGAGCCGAACGCCTTGCGGGCGCCCGCGAGTTCACGCCCGGTGATGGTCTTGGGGACCACGCCCACGCCCGTCCACGCCACCTCGATGCCGGGGTCGAGCCGGTCCGCGATGGCGTCGCGGTACTCGGTGGAGCCGTTCTGGTAGTACTCCGTGGGCATCAGCGAGAGCGGCTTCGCGCCCGGGTGGCGCTCGGCCAGGTGCGCGGAGACGGCGTTGGCGACGCGTGACTGCGCCTTCGCGGCGGCATCGGGCCCCGAACCGAAGGCATCGGCGTCCGCTTCGCAGTGCCACTCGCTGTAGCTGACGTCCTGGAACTGCAGCTGGAAGGCGCGTACGCCCAGGGCCCACATCGCGTCGATCTTGCGGTTCAGGGCCTTGATGTCCTTGTCGGACGACATGCACATGGCCTGGCCGGGGGCGACGGCCCAGGCGAGCGTCACGTGGTTGGCCTTGGCCCGCTCGGCCAGTGCGCGGAAGTCGGCGCGCTGGTCGGCGGGGTACGGCTCGCGCCAGCGCGCCTGGCGGTAGAGGTCGTCGCCGGGGGCGTACAGATAGCGGTTCTGCTTCGTCCGGCCCATGAAGTCCAGCTGGTCAAGGCGCTGTTCGCGGGTCCACGGGGTGCCGTAGAAGCCCTCCGTCATGCCGCGGACCGCGGTGCCGGGCCAGTCGCGGATCTGGACTCCCGGGACGGTGCTCTTAGCGCTGCCGGTGTTCTTCGTGACCAGCTGGCGAAGGGTCTGTACGCCGTGGAAGAAGCCGTCGTCGCCCGTGCCCGCCAGGGCGATGGTGTCCTGGCCGCCGATCCGGCCCACCGCGAGGCGGTAGCCGCCGGACGGGAGGTCGCCGCGTGCGCGCGCGCCGAGGGTGCGAAGGGCCTGGTCGGCTCCGGTTCCTCCGGCGCGGATGACGAGGTTGCCGCCGCCCGCGGGGAGCTGGTCGCCGTCCTTGATCTCCGTGACGCGGGCGCCCGCGTCACGGAGAAGCGTGCGCAGGGCGTCCATGGCGTACGGATCGGGGTCCTGGCCGGTGGCCAGGACGACCTCGTCGGTGACGGTGACCGTGCTCCCGGCCGTGGTCATCGACTGGGGGCGGGGCCAGACCGGGGGGAGAGTGCCGTCGGTCTCCCGGTCGTCGTCCGGGGAGGTGGCCGGGGTGCCGGGCTTTCCGGGGAGGCCGGGGGCGGCGACGGCGCCGGGGGCACCGCTGAGTGCGCCCGCGATGACGGCGACGGCGATGGCCGCCGCGCCCTTCCTGCGCCGCAGTTGCACGGCCCTCTCCTCGTTGTCCCTCGTCCTGGTGATCACGTGTGGTGCGTTTGTTGTCTCAGGGTGTCACTGAGCCCACCACTCGCGTGGCGGGGGTGTCAACGGGCGTGGGTGTTGTGGGGGTTTTCTTCTCCTGTGACATTGCCGGGGTCGTGCCGCGTTCACCCAAGAGTGGCGACGGGGCTTGGAATGACTGCCCCGGATCGGGGAAGGGACGGGAGCGGGGAAAAGGAGATCTTGCGCCCGGACCCCCACTCAGGGAAACGAATGTGAGTACGCGCACGTTCATACAACGGATATGTCTGCGATCCCGCGCACTGGGTAGGGCTGCCGAAGACCTGCCCCCTGACAATGGAGCCCTACGTGCCCGCTTCCGCGAATCTCCTCCTCTCCGCTCTCTCCAAACAGGTTTCCGGTCCCGACTCGGGACTCGACGGATCCTGCTCCTGCGGCTGCCTGGAGCCGCCCCTGACCAGCGAGCCCCCGCTGGCCGACGCCGCACCCCTGACCAGCGAGCCGCCGCTCGCCGACGCCGCCCCGCTGACCAGCGAGCCGACCTCCACCGGCACCGCGTCGGGCCTGGACTACATGGGGGTCTAGATGGCCCCACCCGGAGCGACCGGACCGACCACCGGCCCCACCGGACTTTCCCGCCTTGCGGCCCTGCACGGCGTGGCGACCTCTTACTCCCCGTCCCCGGACCGCACGGTTCCGGCCACCGACGCCGCGGTGATCGCGGCCCTGGCCGCCCTTGAGGTGGACGCGAGCACACCCGATGCGGTGCGGCGCGCCCTCACGGCCCGCGAGGCCGAGCTGAGCGCCCGCCTGCTGCCGCCGACGCTGGTGGTGTGGCAGGGCGGCCCCGAGACGCCCCCACCCTGGGCCGGGCTGCCGCCGGGCACGCGGGTGTGCGTGGAGACGGAGCGGGGGGAGCGGCTGGAGTGGGAGATGCCGCTGCTGGAAGCATCGCCGCGAAGCGGCGGAGGGGCCGAGCCACGGACAACGCCTGCCCTGCCACTGGGCGTCCACGTAATCCGAGCCAAGACCCCGGACGCCCAGACAGCCACCGCCCACCTGATCGTCGCCCCCCACCGCCTACCGCCCCCGCGCGAGAAAACGTACGGAATTCTCGTCCAGCTCTACTCCCTGCTCTCCCGCCACTCCTGGGGCATGGGCGACCTCGGCGACCTCGCCGAGCTCGCAGCCTGGTCAGGGCGGGCCCTGGGCGCGGGATTCGTGCAGGTCAACCCCTTGCACGCGGCGGTACCGAAGCCTTCGGACGGGCCGTCCGACCCTTCCCCGTACCGGCCCTCCTCGCGCCGCTTCCCCGACCCCGTCCATCTCCGTGTCGAGGACGTTCCCGAGTACGCCCACCTGGACGGCGAGGCCCGCGACCTGGCCGCCGGGCTCACGCGCCGGGCCGCCGCGCTCCGCGAATCCGTTCTCCGGCAGGACCAGTTGATCGACCGCGACGCGGTCTGGGCGCTCAAGCTGGAGGCCCTGGAGCTGATCCACGAGGTCCCGCTCGGCCCCGGGCGGCGCGCCGCCTACAACGACTTCCTCGCCGAGCACGGCGAAGCCCTTGAGGACCACGCCACTTGGTACGCACTCGCCGAGCGTCACGGCCCCGACTGGCACGCCTGGCCCGCGCCCCTGCGCGACCCCGCATCCCCCGAAACCGCCCGCGCCCGCCGCGAGTTGATGGGCCGTGTGGACTTCCACTGCCGTCTCGCCTGGCTCACCGACTCCCAGCTCGGCGCCGCGCAGCGCTCGGCGCGGGACGCGGGCATGGACATCGGTCTCGTGCACGACCTCGCGGTCGGCGTGCACCCGTCCGGAGCCGACGCCTGGGCGCAGCAGCGGCACTTCGCCGCGGGCATGTCGGCCGGCGCCCCGCCGGACGCGTTCAACGCGCGCGGCCAGGACTGGGGTCTGCCGCCCTGGCGCCCCGACCGCCTCGCCGAGTCCGGGTACGCCCCCTACCGCGCCCTCCTGCGCGGACTGCTCCGGCACGCGGGCGCCATCCGCATCGACCACGTCATGGGTCTCTTCCGGCTCTGGTGGGTCCCGGAGGGCCGCGCGCCCACCGAGGGAACGTATGTCCAGTACGACGCCGATGCGATGCTCGCCGTACTCGCCCTGGAGGCGCACCGCGCGGGCGCCCTCGTCATCGGCGAGGACCTCGGCACCGTGGAGCCCGGCGTCCGCGAGACCCTGCAGCGCCGCGGCGTGCTCGGCACCTCCGTGCTCTGGTTCGAGCGAGACTGGGCAGGCACGGGACGGCCGCTGCCGCCCGAGCGCTGGCGCGCGGACTGCCTGGCCACCGCCACGACCCACGACCTGCCGTCCACGGCGGCCCGCATCACCGGCGAGCATGTCCAACTCCGCGACCGGCTCGGCCTGTTGACCCGCCCCGCGGCCGTCGAGCGGGCCGAGGCCGCAGCCGATGTGGCGGAGTGGCTCGCGCTGCTCTCCCGCCTCGGGATGCTGCCGGGCGGCGGTGGACGCGAGGAGGAGGAGATCCGCGCCGTCCACCGCTTCCTGCTCGCCACCCCGGCCCGCATGATCGGCGTCTGGCTGCCGGACGCGGTCGGCGACCGCCGCCCGCAGAACCTCCCCGGCACGTGGGACCAGTACCCGAACTGGCGGCTGCCGATCGCCGACGCCGACGGCCGCCCCGTCACCCTGGAGGAACTCGCCGCCTCGCCGCGCGTGCACGCGTTCATGGACGTGTTCCGCACGCGCGAAGAGCCCCGTACGGCACCCCCGGGCGCGCGGCCCGTTTAGCAGTTCGCTACGTTGGCACCGTGGACAAGAAGAACGCCCTGCGCGCCGGCGCCCTGGCTTCCGGTACGACGCTGATGATGCTGCTCATGTCGTCCCCCGCGCTCGCGCTCACGCGCGACGACGGTGACGACCCGGGTCCCGGCCTGAGCGTGGTCGAGACGCTCGGCCTCTATGTCGTGGCGCCCATCGTGCTGTTCCTGGTGATCGCGGGCCTGGTCATGGTCGGTGACAAGACCCGCAAGCAGGAGAAGCAGGGCTGACGCCACTTCGCTTCCTGAGCTCTTCGTAGGGGGCTCTTCGTCGACGTACGCATGTGTACGCGCCGACGAAGAGCCCCCTACGTATGCGTTGGGCCACGCACATCACGGCCACGTACGTCATGGCCACGTACGTCACGGCCGCTCGGCCGTGAGGTACCGCTGCACCGTCGGCCCGAGCCAGTCCGCCATTTCCTCGCCGGACAGTGCGACCGCCGGCGGGAACCGCAGCACATAGCGGGTCAGCGCCATGCCGAGGATCTGCGAGGCGCAGAGCCCGGCCCGTACCGGTGCGTCGGCGGGATCGGGGCAGACGCGGCGCGCGACCGGCAGCAGCTGGTCCCTGAAGATGCCCTGCATGCGCTCGGCGCCCGCCGCGTTCGTGATGCCGACGCGGAGCATCGCGGTCAGTACTCCGTCGTTCTCCCAGACGTCGAGGAAGTGGGTCACCAGGGCGCGCCCGACGTCTTCGCGCGGCACCGCGGCGAGATCGGGCAGGCGCAGATCGATGGAGCAGGCCGCGGCGAACAGGCCCTCCTTGTTGCCGTAGTAGCGCATCACCATCGACGGATCGATCCGCGCGTCCTTGGCGATGGCGCGGATGGTGGCCCGTTCATAGCCGTCGGCGGCGAACCGCTCACGGGCGGCGGCGAGGATCGCGCCGCGGGTCGCATCGGAGCGGCGGGGTGGTGCCGCGGCTGCCTCGGTCGCTTTCCCGGTAGCTGAATCAGGTGCACTTTCAGTCATGCCAACAAGCGTAGGCCAACATGTGTTGACAGTCCATGACGGCGGTCCTACGTTAGCCAACAAGCGTTGACCAACAGTTGTTGGCACAAGGAGGCCGTCATGAACGGAACGCAGGACACGACTGGCACGACGACCGGCACGACGACCGGCGCGGACGGCACAGAGGGTCCCGCTGTGATCGTCGTCGGCGCCGGCCCCACCGGGCTGCTGCTCGCCGGGGACCTGGCCGCCGCGGGCGTCCCCGTCACCCTGCTGGAGAAGCGGCCGCACGGGATCAGCAACCTCTCGCGCGCCCTGGTCCTTCACGCCCGCACCCTCGAACAGCTCGACGCGCGCGGCCTCGCCGACGAACTGGAGGCCAAGGGCAAGAAGCTCGACCGCCTGCGCCTCTTCGCCCACCTGGAGGTGCGCCTCGACGACCTGCCCTCGCGCTACAACCACCTCCTGGTCCTGCCGCAGTACGAGGTGGAGCGGGTCCTGGAGCGCCGGGCGGTCGCGGCCGGTGTCGACTTCCGGTACGAGAGCGAGGTCACCGGACTCACCCAGGACGCGGACGGTGTGACGGTCCAAGTCCGGGGCCCCGGCGGCGAGTCGAGCACGCTGCGGGCCGCGTACGTCGTCGGCGCCGACGGCCTGCACAGCCCGGTCCGCAAGGCCGTCGGCCTGCCCTTCCCCGGGAAGTCCGCCATCCGCTCGCTCGTCCTCGCCGACGTGAAGCTCGCCGAGAAGCCCGAGTCGGTCCTCACGGTGAACGCGGCGGGTGATGCCTTCGCCTTCATAGCGCCCTTCGCCGACGGCTATTACCGCGTCATCGGCTGGAACCGCGCGCACAACGTCCCCGACAGCGAGCCCCTCGACCTCGAAGAGGTCAAGGAGATCACCCGGCTCGCGCTCGGCCGTGACTACGGCATGCACGACGCCCGCTGGATGTCCCGCTTCCACAGCGACGAGCGCCAGGCGCCCGCGTACCGGGTGGGCCGGGTCTTCCTCGCCGGGGACGCCGCGCACGTCCACACCCCGGCCGGTGCGCAGGGCATGAACACCGGCCTGCAGGACGCCGTGAACCTGAGCTGGAAGCTGGTGGCGGCGGTCAACGGCCGTGTGTCGGAAGGTCTGTTGGACACCTACCAGTCCGAGCGTCACCCCATCGGCAAGGCGGTCCTGCGCAGCAGCGGCGGGATCGTGCGGCTCGCGATGGTCAAGCGTCCGTGGTCGCGCGCGGGCCGCGCCGTCCTCGCGTCCTTCATCGGGGCGGTGGCCCCCGTCCGCGACAAGGCGATCGGCCGGATCACGGGCATCGGCTACAGGTACGCCGCCCCGAAGGGCGCCCACCGCCTGTCCGGGCACCGCGCTCCGGACGTCGCGCTCAAGGAGGGACGGCTCTACGAGGCTCTGCGCGAGGGCGAGTTCGTGCTGATCGCTCCGCAGGGCGTGGAGTACGACGCGAGGCGGGCCGTCGCGGCGCACTGGGCGAGCGACCGGCGTACGACCGCCCTGGTCCGGCCCGACGGGTACGTGGCGTGGGCGACGGAAGAGGCGGACGCGGGGGCGGTGCGGGCGGCGCTTGTGGAGTGGGGTGCGGTGGCCTGAGGGGGCGCGCGGGTCGATACCGTTCAGTTTAGCTTCAAAGAAATCTCCAAAAGATTCGATGGACCTGATGGGTGCGGGGGTGCGACGGTAGTCCCGCAACCAGCCAAGAGATCCCCGCCGGGTGGTGCCCACCTCGGCGGGGTCCGTGTTTTCCCGGGCCGACCGGGAGAGAGACAAGGGATATCAGTGACTGTCCTGGACCGGACGACCCCCATCCGCACCGCGTCGGACGCGACGAGGGCGAGCAAGGCACAGCGGGCCGCACGCCCCATCGGCCTCGGCCTCGCCCTCGCTGCGCTCGCCACGGTCGTCTGGTCGGGCAGCTTCGTCACCTCGCGTGCGCTTGCCGACAGCGTGCCGCCCATCCAGCACGCGTTCTGGCGGTGGATCATCGCCATCGTGGCGGTGGCGCCGTTCGCGGCACGCCAGGCATGGCGGCAGCGGGCCGTGCTCCGCAAGCACATCGGCTTCCTGCTCCTCGCCTCCCTCCTCGGCGTCACCATCTACAACACCCTGGTCAACCAGGCGGGTGTCACCACGACCGCGGGCAACATGGGCATGATCATGGCGGCGTCTCCGGTCCTCATGGCGGTGTACGAACGACTCGGCGGCGCGAAGCTCGGTGCGCGCCGTGTGACGGGCATGCTGATCGCTTGCGCGGGCGTCCTGGTCCTCGTCTCCGGGGGGTCGCTCTCCATGGACTTCGCGGCGGGCGACTTGTGGGTGATCGCAGGGGCCCTCTCCTTCGGCTCGTACAGTGCCCTGCTCAAGCGCAAGCCCGCCGAGATCGGCGGACTGCCGTTCCTCTTCGCGACGTTCACGCTCGGCGCGCTGATGCTGCTCCCGGTGTTCGTGGCCAGCTTCGTCATGCAGGGCGGCTTCGAGCCCACCGTCGGCACGGTGTCCCCGCTCCTGTACGTCGGTGTCGTCTCGTCCGCCATCGCCTTCTTCGCCTGGAACAAGGCGATCTCGATCATCGGCGCCGCCCGCGCCGGGGTCATCTACTACCTCCAGCCGGTCTGCGTCGCCCTGCTCTCCTTCGCGGTGCTCGGCGAGGCGATGGGGTGGCTGCAGGTGATGTGCATGGGGCTGATCCTGGGCGGTGTCGTCCTTGGCGCGGCGCGCGCGAAGTAAGGGGGCGCGTCCCGTGGGAACGCCTCTCCTGACCAGTGGGTACGTTGACTCCATGAGCGAGTGGGACATCAAGAAGCTGCAGATTCTGCGTACGTTGAGCGAGCGGGGCACGGTCACGGCGACGGCGCGGGCGCTGCGGATGACGCCGTCGGCGGTGTCGCAGCAGCTGTCCAACCTCGCGAAGCAACTGGGGGTACCGCTCCTCGAGGCGCACGGGCGGCGGGTCCGTCTGACGGACGCGGCGCAGCTCGTCCTCCGTCACGCGGAGGCCGTCTTCGCCCAACTGGAGCTGGCGGACGCGGAGTTGGCGGCGTACGCGCAGGGCGAGGCGGGAGAGGTGCGGGTCGGGGCCTTCTCGACCGCGGTGCCCGCGCTCGTCGTACCCGCGGTGCGGGAGCTGCGGGCGGCGGCGCCGGGGATCTCGGTGCGGGTCCGTGAGGTGGAGGCGGCGGAGGCGTACGAGCTGCTTGCGGCGGGGGAGGTGGACGTGGCGCTCTCCCTGGCGGTGACGGCCCCCGCATCGCCGGACGCGGACACGCGCTTCACCCGGGAGTCGCTGCTCGCGGACCCGCTGGACGTGGCGCTTCCGGTGGACCACGCGCTTGCGGCGTCGGAGGGGCTTCGGCTCGCGGACCTGGCGGGTGAGCCGTGGATCTTCGGGGGCAGCGGCCCCTGGTCGGAGATCACGCGGGCGGCGTGCGAGGGGGCCGGATTCACGCCAGAGCAGGCGCACTCCGCCTCCGGCTGGACGGCGATCCTCGCGATGGTGGAGGCGGGGATGGGGGTCGCTCTGGTCCCACGGATGGCGGCGGTCCGCCGTGACGGCGTGGTGATGCGGGAACTGTCCGCGGACCGGCCTCGGCGGCATGTGGTGGCGGCGGTTCGCCGCGGGGCCGCCGGTGGTGCGGCGGTCAGCAGGGTCTTGTCGGCACTCCGCGACGCGGTCCCTGCGCGGGGGGCGGGGGCGGAGTAGGGGCGCCCCCTCCGCCGGGCGTGCGCCGCGCCCCCGGGAGGCCGGGCCTTCGCCTGCGGGCTGCGGCCGAACTTCCCGCGCTTCGCGCGGATCCTTCCCGCCCACCCACCCGATTACCCCGTAGCTGCGGGGCAAACGGGCGGGCGGGTGGGAGATATCCGCGCGGAGCGCGGAGAAGGTGGGTTCGGCCGGGGGGGGAGCGAGTGTCCCCCCGGCCGGTGGGCCGGAACTACGCGTCCGCCGCCTGCGCCCGCAGGGCCCGCTCGACGCCCGCGCGGGACTCCGTGATCAGGCGGCGCAAGGCCGCCGACGGGTTCGCCGAGGACAGCCACGCGTCCGTGGCGTCCAGGGTGGACTGGGAGATCTGGAGTGACGGGTACAGGCCCACCGCGATCTGCTGCGCCATCTCGTGCGAGCGCGAGTCCCACGCGCCCTTGACCGCCGCGAAGAACTTCTCCGTGTACGGCGCGAGGAGTTCGCGCTGGTCCGTCTGGACGAAGCCGCTGATCACGGACTCCTGAATCGCGTTCGGGAGTTTGTCCGAGTCGACCACGGACGCCCACGCCTCCGCCTTCGCCCCCGGCGTAGGCCGCGCCGCCCGAGCCGCGGCAGCGTGCCGCTCGCCCGCGGCCGTCTTGTCGCGGTCAAGCTCCGCCGTGATCCCGGCCTCGTCGAGCCGGCCCGTCGCCGCGAGCCGGTGCACGAAGGCCCAGCGCAGCTCCGTGTCCACCGCGAGGCCCTCGACCGACTGCTTGCCGGACACCAGCTCCTCGAGGAGCGTCAGCTGCTCCTCCGTACGCGCCGTCGCCGCGAACGCCCGCGCCCACGCCAGCTGGTGGTCGCTGCCCGGCTCCGCCGAGCGGAGGTGCGAGAGCGTCGCCTCGGTCCAGCGGGCGAGCGCCTCCTCGCGCCCGGACGGCGCCGCGTACAGCTCGAGCGCCATCTTCACCTGGCGGTGCAGGGACTGGACGACCCCGATGTCCGACTCCTTGGCGATGCCGGACAGGACGAGGGAGAGGTAATCGCGCGTGGGGAGTTCCGCGTCCCGCGTCATGTCCCACGCCGACGCCCATGAGAGCGCCCTCGGCAGCGACGCCTCGAAGTCGCCGATGTGCTCCGTCACGAAGGCGAGCGACTCCGCGTCCATGCGCACCTTCGCGTACGACAGGTCGTCGTCGTTCAGGAGGATCACCGCCGGGCGCTCCCGGCCCACCAGCGCGTCCACCGCCGTCAGTTCGCCGTCCACGTCCAGCTCCACGCGGTCCGTGCGCACCAGCTTGCCGCTCTCGTCGTCGAGGTTGTAGAGGCCGATCGCGATCCGGTGCGGGCGCAGGGTCGGCTCGCCCTTCGCGCCGGCGGGCAGCGCCGGAGCCTCCTGCTTCACCGCGAACGACGTGATCCTGCCGGACGTGTCGACGTCCACCACCGGCCGCAGGACGTTGATGCCCGCGGTCTCCAGCCACTTCTTCGACCAGGTCTTCAGGTCGCGCCCGCTGGTCTCCTCCAGCGCGCCGAGCAGATCGGACAGGCGCGTGTTGCCGAACGCGTGCGCCTTGAAGTACGCCTGCACGCCCCGGAAGAACTCGTCCATGCCGACGTACGCGACCAGCTGCTTGAGCACCGAAGCGCCCTTGGCATACGTGATGCCGTCGAAGTTGACCAGGACGTCGTCGAGGTCGCGGATGTCCGCCATGATCGGGTGCGTGGACGGCAGCTGGTCCTGGCGGTACGCCCACGTCTTCATGGAGTTGGCGAACGTCGTCCACGAGTGCGGCCAGCGCGAGTTCTCCGCGTACGCCTGGCAGGCGATGGACGTGTACGTGGCGAACGACTCGTTCAGCCAGAGGTCGTTCCACCACTCCATCGTCACCAGGTCGCCGAACCACATGTGGGCCAGCTCGTGGAGGATGGTCTCCGCGCGCGTCTCGTACGCCGCGTCCGTCACCTTCGAACGGAACACGTACTGGTCGCGGATGGTCACCGCGCCCGCGTTCTCCATCGCGCCCGCGTTGAACTCCGGCACGAAGAGCTGGTCGTACTTGGCGAACGGGTACGCGTAGTCGAACTTCTCCTGGAACCAGTCGAAGCCCTGCCGCGTGACCTCGAAGATCGCGTCCGAGTCGAGGAACTCCGCGAGCGAGGGACGGCAGTAGATGCCGAGCGGAACCGACTGGCCGCCAGGACCCTCGTACGAACTGTGGACCGAGTGATACGGACCGACGATGAGCGCCGTGATGTACGTCGACATGCGCGGCGTGGGCTCGAAGACCCAGACATCACCGCTGGGCTCGGGCGTCGGCGAATTCGAGACGACTGTCCAGCCGGACGGCGCCTTCACGGTGAACTGGAACGTCGCCTTGAGATCGGGCTGTTCGAAGGACGCGAAGACACGGCGTGCGTCCGGCACCTCGAACTGCGTGTAGAGGTAGGCCTGTTGGTCGACGGGGTCGACGAACCGGTGCAGCCCCTCACCCGTGTTGGTGTAGTCGCAGTCGGCGACCACCCTCAGCTCGTTGGGCCCTGCCTCCAGGTGCTTCAGCGCGATGCGCGAGTCACGGAAGACGGCGGCCACGTCCAGCGAGCGCCCGTTCAGGACGGCTTCGTGGACCGCGGGGGCGACCAGGTCGATGAACGTCTCGGCGCCCGCCTCCGCGGAGTCGAAGCGCACCGTGGTCACCGACCGGTAGGTGCCGCCCTCTTGCGCGCCGGAGAGGTCGAGATCGATCTCGTACGAGTCAACGGTGAGCAGCTTCGCCCGCTGCTGCGCCTCTTCGCGGGTCAGATTGGTGCCGGGCACGCGGTCATCTCCTCAGGAACGTCAGGTACGACTTGTGGCGTTTCCGGCCATCCTTCCACGTGGGTCCGCGAGTGTGGCGGGGCATCGTCCATGGGCCGCCATGCGGCATTGTTCGCGGGCTGCCGTGCCGCTAGCATCCGCGCGTCGACTCACGCCCCGGGGGGAGCGTTCATGGGACTCCGACGGTCACTGCGATTACAACGATTACCGCGATTGCGTGGTGCGAGGTGCGCCCCATGATCGACGTACTCGTCGCGGGAGCCGGGATCGGCGGGCTCACCGCCGCGCTCAGCCTGCACGCCGCGGGCATCGGGGTACGGGTCATCGACGGGGTGGACGCGCTGCGGCCCGTCGGGGTCGGGATCAACCTCCTCCCGCACGCGGTGCGGGAGTTGACGGAGCTCGGCCTCGGCGCCGAGCTGGCGGCCACGGCCGTGCCGCTCGCCGAGACGCTCCACTTCGACCGGCACGGCAACCACATCTGGGGCGAGCCCCTGGGACTCGCGCGAGGCCACCACTGGCCCCAGTACTCCCTGCACCGCGGCGCCCTGCAACTGATCCTCCTCGACGCGGTACGCGACCGCATCGGCGAGAACGCCGTCCAGACCGGTACGGCGTTCGTGCGGTACGCCGAATCGGAGGGGTCGGGGGCGCTGCGGGTGACCCTGCGGGACGTGCGGCGCGGGCGGGAGTTCGCGGTGCCGGTGCGGGCCCTGGTCGGGGCCGACGGACTGTACTCGGCGGTGCGGGCCCGGCTGCATCCCGGGGAGGGCCCGCCGCTGTGGAACGGCATCCGGATGTGGCGGGGCGTGACCGAGTGGGAGCCGGTGCTCGGCGGCCGGGCGATGGCGTTCGCGGGCAGCAACGCGACCACGAAACTCGTCGTCTACCCGATCTCGCGGGAGGCGGAGCTCCGGGGGCGGGCGCTGCTCAACTGGGTGGCGGAGGTGCGGTTTCCGGTGCATCACCACGGGGCGCCGGGCCCGGTGGACTGGAACCGCTCGGGCCGCCTCTCCGATGTCCTTCCGCATCTCTCCGGGTGGCGGATCGGGGACTTGGACGTGCCCGCGCTCCTTGCCGCGACCGGGTCGACCGGGCGGATCCTGGAGTACCCGATGGTGGACCGGGACCCGCTGCCGTGGTGGGGGCGGGGCCCCGTGACCTTGCTGGGCGACGCGGCTCATCCGATGTACCCCGTGGGATCCAGCGGGGGCTCGGAGGCGGTGCTCGACGCGCGGGTGCTCGCGCGGTGCATGGCCCATGCCGGGGTGGACCGGGTGAGTGGGCTGCGGGCCTACGAGGCGGAGCGGTGGGGCCCCGCCAATGCCGTGGCCCTGGCCAATCGGGCGATGCCGGTGGACGAGGTGCTGCGGGCTGTGGCTGAGCGGGCGCCGGAGGGGTTCTCGCGGGTGGAGGACGTGTTGACGGGGGAGGAGTTGGGGGGGTTGGGGGAGGGGTATCGGCGTATGCGGGGTTGTTGGTAGCGGTTTTTCTTTCCCCAACCCCGCCCCTTCCCCAAAACCCGCTCTGGCGCGGGGGCCTTGGCTTCCGTCAATCACCGGCTCCGCCGAGTTCGTCCTCAAACGCCGGACGGGCTGATTGGTTCAGCCTCTCCGGCGTTTGAGGAGCGGGGGTCTGGGGGCGGAGCCCCCTGCGCGGCGGAGCCGCCAATGGATGCAGCCGGGAAGGGGCGGGGTTGGGGAAAACAACGTCTGGATTCCGCCAGCCCCACCCACCCCGCACGCGCGACCCTCGGTATATGAACGCAACCACTGCCTACGCCGCTCGCCCCATAGCCCCCCTCGCCCTCGAGCAACTCCGCAAGACCGACGACGCAGGCCGCCCCTGCGAGCCCTACGTCGACGCCGAGGGAGGCGACCCCCTCCGCTGCTGCCTGCGCCCCATCGCCCCCGGCGAACACGTCGCCCTCGTCTCGTACGCACCCCTGCGCCGCTGGGCAGCGGAGACCGGCGCCACCCCCGGCGCCTACGACGAGCAGGGCCCCGTCTTCATCCACGCCGAGGACTGCGCGGGCCCGGCGCCCGGCAGAGGCGAGTACCCCTTCGCCCGCCCCGGAGCCCTCCGCGCCCTCCGCCGCTACAACGCCGAAGGCCGCATCATCGGCGGCCGCCTGATGGAGATCCCGGACCCGGCCACGGAAGGCTTCGACGCCGCCTTCGCGGAGGCCTTCGCCGACCCGGAGGTCGCCCTCGTGCACGTCAGGGCCGTCGAGTACGGCTGCTTCCACTTCGAGGTCCGCCGCCCTTAGGCGACCGCACCCACCGCCCGCGCGAACGCCCGCACCCGCTCCGTCTCGGCGTCCCGCCTCCACACCATCCCGAGCACCGAATCCGGCACCCCCTCCACCGGCACGAACACGACGTCATGCCGCCCGTGGTACTCCGCCGTGGGACGGCACAGCAGCATCGCCCCGCGCTCGGCCGCGACCAGCGTCAGCCCCTCCTGGAGGGTGCGCACCTCCGGCGCGGGGGCGGAAGAGGGAGCCTGCGCCGCGCGCCAGTACGCGGGTGCCGGAGCCGTCGCGGAGATCAGCGGGGTCCCGCTCAGCTCGTCCGCGTGCAGCGAACCGCGGCCCGCGAAGGGATGGCGTACCGACACCGCGACCGTCTGCTGCTGTCGGGAGAAGAGCGGGCCGAGCACCAGGTCCGGCTCCTCGACGGGCAGCAGCACGATCGCCGTGTCCACGTCCCCGTGCCGCACCGCCCCGAAGGGATCCGCGAACGGCACCTCCACGATCTCCGTCACGCAGCCCGGATGCCGCTCCTGGAAGTCGGTGATCGCCCCCATGAGGCGTGCGTCCGCCGTGCCCTGGAAGCCGATCCGCAGCCGCCCCGTGACGCCCCGCGCCGACTCCCGCGCCACGTCCACCGTGGCGCTCAACGTCTCGTACGCCGGGCGCAGTTCGGCCAGGAACCGCTCGCCCGCCGGAGTCAGCCGCACCCGTCGGCTCGACCGCTCCACGAGGCGGGTACCGATCCGCCGCTCCAGGTCCCGAAGGAGCTGGCTGACGCGGCTCTGCGAGACGTAGAGCCGCTCGCCCGCACGGCCGAAGTGCAGCTCGTCGGCGAGTGCGATGAAGCACTCCAACTCCCGTATCTCGAGCATCGGCAACCCCCTCATCCACGGGCCATCCATTAGCCTCGCTCATTCAAGGATGAGATCTTCGCCGTTGTTCCCGGCAGGGCGTCCGACGAAGGCTTGACCGTATGAAGACCACCCCGGACACCCCGGACGCCCCGGACACACTCCCCGGACTCGCGGAGCCGCAGCGCTCCCTGCCCCTGTCCGTCCTTGCCGTCGCCGCCACCACCTTCTCCGTCGTCACCACGGAGATGCTGCCGGTCGGCCTCCTCACCTCACTCTCCTCCGGGCTCGGTGTGTCCGACGGGACCGCGGGCCTGACCGTCACGCTCCCCGGCGTGGTCGCGGCGCTAGCCGCCCTGGTGCTGCCCGTAGCTGTGCGGCGTGCCGACCGGCGGACGGTGCTGTGCGCGCTGATGGCCCTGCTCGCCGCCGCCAATCTCCTCTCCGCGCTCGCACCCGCCTTCGGCGTGCTGCTCGCCGCGCGGGTTCTGGTGGGGGTCTGCATCGGGGGCGTGTGGGCGATCGCGGCCGGGCTCGGCGTACGGCTCGTGCGCGAGGAAGCCGCCGGACGCGCCACCACGGTGATCTTCAGCGGGATCGCGGTGGCGTCCGTGCTCGGCGTCCCCGCCGGTACGTTCCTCGGTGAACTCGCGGGCTGGCGCTGGGCGTTCGCGGTGATGGGCGCCTTCGCGCTCGCGGTCGCCGGGCTGCTCGTGGCGCTGCTTCCACCACTGCCCGCCTCGGCGGCGGTACGGCTCGGCACGTTCCCCGGGCTGCTGCGGAATGCGCCGCTGCGGGCGGGGCTCCTTGTGGTGCTGCTTCTGGTGACCGGGCACTTCGCCGCCTACACCTACGTACGGCCCGTCCTGGAGCGCGTGCCCGACCTGGGCGCAGGGCTGATCAGCGGCCTGCTCCTCGCGTACGGGATCGCGGGCATCGTCGGCAACTTCGCGGGCGGCGCGCTCGCGGCCCGCGTCCCGCGCCGAGCGCTGCGCGCCATCTCCGCGGGTCTGGCCGCGGTGGTCCTGCTGCTCGGGCCCGCGGGCGGCTCGCTCCTCGCGTCGGTGGCGCTCCTCGTCGCGTGGGGCCTGGCCTACGGCGGCGTCTCGGTCTCCACCCAGCACTGGGTCCTCGCCGCCGCGCCCCGCGCCCGCGAGGCGGCGTCGGCGCTCTTCGCCGGGGTGTTCAACGCGGCTATCGCCCTGGGAGCGCTGACCGGCGGCCTGGTCGCGGACGGCTTCGGGACGACGGACGTGCTGTGGCTCGGGGGCGGCCTCGCGGCGCTGGCCCTGCTCGTCGTGGGGTGCGCCAAAGGGGCGGACACCGGGTACGCGAAAGGGGCGGACACCGCGTCGTAGCGGTGCCCGCCCCCATCAACGTACGTAAGACGACCTCAGCCCTTGAGCTCGGCCGCCACCAGCTCCGCGATCTGCACCGCGTTCAGCGCGGCGCCCTTGCGGAGGTTGTCGTCGGAGATGAAGAAGGCCAGGCCGTTCTCCGCCGTCTCGTCGTTGCGGATACGGCCCACGAAGGCGTCGTCCTTGCCCGCAGCGACCAGCGGGGTCGGGACGTCCGTGACGACGACGCCCTCGGCCGACGCGAGGATCTCGGTGGCGCGCTCGGCGCTCAGCGGACGCTCGAAGCGGGCGTTGACCTGGAGCGAGTGGCCGGTGAAGACCGGCACGCGGACGCAGGTGCCGGAGACCTTGAGGGCCGGGATCTCCAGGATCTTGCGGGATTCGTTGCGGAGCTTCTGCTCCTCGTCGGTCTCGTTCAGACCGTCGTCGACGATGGAGCCCGCCATCGGCAGGACGTTGTACGCGATCGGGGCGACGTACTTGTTCGGCGCGGGGAACTCCGCCGCCGAGCCGTCGTGCGTGAGCTTGGGGCCGTCCTCGCCGACCTTCTTGACCTGCTCGAACAGCTCGTCGACACCGGCGAGACCCGAGCCGGACACGGCCTGGTACGTCGCCACGACGAGCGCGCTGAGCCCGGCCTCCAGGTGCAGCGGCTTCAGGACGGGCATGGCGGCCATCGTCGTGCAGTTCGGGTTGGCGATGATGCCCTTGGGGCGGTCCGCGATCGCGTGCGGGTTGACCTCGGAGACGACCAGGGGGACCTCGGGGTCCATCCGCCAGGCCGAGGAGTTGTCGATCACGACGGCGCCCTGCGACGCGACCTTCTCGGCCAGCGCCTTCGAGGTCGAGCCGCCCGCCGAGAACAGGACGATGTCCAGACCGGTGTAGTCGGCCGTCGACGCGTCCTCGATCGTCACGCCGTCGAGGACCGTGCCGGCCGAGCGGGCCGATGCGAACAGGCGCAGCTCGTCCACCGGGAAGTCCCGCTCGACGAGGATCTTGCGCATGACCGTGCCGACCTGACCGGTGGCTCCGACGATTCCGACCTTCACAGGGACACCCTCCGTATGTGCATGGGCACAGGCTTTGGCCTGCGCCGGTTCCATCATGCGTCTGTCCACGGCCGCCTTGTCCAATCCATTGTCCGAAGTTCGGGATGTCACATTCCCGTGGCCCTGAGCCGAACGTTTCGGGCGCTCCCGGCGTCCTAGGGGAAACGTGGGGACGGGAGGGGTGTCTTGCTGCGCGGAAAAACGCGACGGGACCGGCGGGAGAGGGCCGATCCGCTCGACGCGGCCCAGGAGGACCGGGTGCGGGCGGTGCTCGCGCTCGGCGGAGTGCCGCACGCCGATCTGCCCGACGGCGTCCAGCAGGTCAGGCTCAAGCTCCTGGAGCGGGCGGCGGACGGGCGCGATGCGCCCCGTGACGTCTCGGCGTGGGCGGCGGTCGTCGCCTCGAACCTCG
This sequence comes from Streptomyces rectiviolaceus, assembly GCF_039533825.1. NCBI lineage: Bacteria > Bacillati > Actinomycetota > Actinomycetes > Kitasatosporales > Streptomycetaceae > Streptomyces > Streptomyces rectiviolaceus. The sequence continues at coordinate 68,126 of NZ_BAAAUG010000025.1, read as the reverse complement.
CCATGGACTGGCACCGGGCGCGCCGCCGCCAGGAGCGGCTCGGGGAGCGGCTCGCCGTGCTGTGGCGTGAGGCGACGGACGAGGACGGGGCGGAGTCGCGGGCGCTCTCGATGGCCGTGACCCAGGGCCTGGACGCGCTGCCCGCCACCCAGCGGCAGGTCGTCGTCCTGCGCTTCTACGCCGATCTTCCGGTGCGGGCGATAGCCGACGAGCTGGGCATACCGGAGGGCACGGTCAAGAGCAGGCTGCATACGGCGGTACGGGTGCTGCGGACGCGGCTGCACGAGGGCGAGGTGGTGTGACGGTGGCCAAGGACGAGTACAAGGACGAGTACAAGGACGAGTGCGAGGACCAGTACGACGCGCTGATGCTCGCCCTCACGGACGAGCCGCTGCCCGAAGACGCCGGGCGAGACTCGGAGCTCGTGGCGGAACACGCGGCGGCCGTGGCGGATGTCGCGCTGCTTCGGGAGCACATCGGGGCGGTGGGTGCCGCGCTCGCGGCTCCGGAACCTGAGCCTGAGCCGGATCCGGAGCGGGGGCCTGTGCCGAAGCCTGGCGTCGCCGTACGCCCCGCCGGGGTCCGGCGGCGGCGCTTGACGCTGGCGCTCGGCCTTGCCGCGGCCACTGCCGCCGCCTCGCTGGTGGGCGGGGTCGCCTGGCTCGCGGTGGAGAGCGGGGGCGGCATCAGCGAGAGCGCCGACTCCGACGCGGCGAAGGGGGCGGCGCCGGGGGCCGGGGACCAGAAGGAGGGAGCCGGGGACCAGAAGGAGGACGGGGGCGGCTCGAACGACATGGACCAGAAGCCCGGGGTGTACGTGGCCTGCGCCCGGCTCATCGTGGAGGGCACGGTGAACCGCGTCGAGCCGATCCCCGGCGGCGTACAGGACCGGATCGTCCTGGACGTGACCCGCTACTACAAGCCGAGCCAGGGGTCGAAGCAGGTCACGTTCGTGATGGACGTCGACGTGGACCCGCGGCTCAGGACCGGCGACCGGACCCTGATCGGCATCCCGAAGGGGGAGGCGTCGCCGGACATCTGGTCCAACAGCAAGGCGGGAGTCGCCAAGGACCGGGCGTGGATCGAGCGGGAGCTGCGGCATGGGAAGGGGAAAGGCAAGGGGATGAAGTGCTGAGGGAGGAGATGTGCCGGGCGAAACGCGCGGGACAATGAGCTGGGCGTAAGGGTCACTGTGGACTTATGGTTACTACATGACGACCCAAGTGTCCGCGTCCGAGCCCGACTTCACCCCCCTCGACGACGTCTTCGTCAGGAAGCACCTGGGCGTGCCGGACATCGACGTCACGGACTGGACCCTGGTGGTGGAGGGGCTGGTCGAGCGTCCGCTGCGTCTGGACATGGACGCCGTCCTCGCCCTCGGGACGGAGCGGCTGCCCGCCTTCCACGAGTGCTTCGGGAGCCCGTTCGCACCGGACGTGCCGACGCGGGCGGTGGCGCAGGTGGAGTGGGCGGGCGTGCCGCTCGCCGTGCTCCTGGACCGGGCGGTGCCGCTGGCCGAGGCGCGGCACGTCTGGTTCGAGGGCGCGGACACGGGGTCCTTCCAAGGGCAGGACGGCCTCACGTACGTCAAGGACCTGCCCCTGTCGGTGGCCCGCGGCGATGTCTTTCTCGCGCACCGGATGAACGGTGAGCCGCTCCGTGCCGAGCACGGGTTTCCGTTGCGGGCGGTGGTGCCGCGGATGTTCGGCACGAACTCGGTGAAGTGGCTGACCCGGATCGTCCTGGCGGACCGCAGGGCGGACGGGGTGTTCACCACGCAGTTCTACAACCGCGTCCTGCCGGGGGACTCGGCACCGAGCCCGGTGCGGGAGGTTGATGTCAGCAGCAAGTTGTTCGTGCCGGGGGAGGGGGATGAACTCCCTGCCGGGGTCGCCGAGTTGAGTGGCCGTGCCTGGAGCACGACGGAGATCGTGGGCGTCGATGTCTCGGTCGACGGGGGTGCCTGGGAGGCCGCCGAGGTGGAGGCGCCGGGGTCCGGTCCGACTTGGCAACGCTTCTCCCTCATGCGGGAGTTGGCGCCTGGCCCGCATCGGATCCGCTGCCGTGCGCGGGATCTCGCGGGGCGCGTGCAGCCACTGGACGGGGCGCGTAATTCGGTGCACGAGGTGGGGGTCGAGGTGGGCCTCAATCGCCGGACAGGCTGATTCATCAGCCTGTCCGGCGATTGAGGACGAACTCGGCGCAGCCGGTGATCGACGGCGCCCAAGGCTCAGGCGCAGCCTACGGAGCTGCCACCTTCTCGATCAGGACACTGCCGGTACCGGCAACCGTGCCCCGCCCGTTCAAGAGAGACACCTCACCGAACAGCTGACGCCCCTCAGCCGCAGGCGCGTCCGCCGCGACCTCCGCCGAGACCTGGGCGGAAGCCCCGTTCGCCAGCTTCACCGGCGCCGACTCGTCGACCTTCACCGAGCCGAGCGCGGCCGAGAAGAAGACGTCCCGGTAGTCGTACGCGGTGGTGCCGGACGGGATCGCGTAGCCCGCCACCTCGATCTCGTACGTACCCGCCGCGGGCTTCTTGAGGCTGACCGACTCCTCCGAGTCGCCGTCAGCCGATGAACCCACGACCGCCCCGTCCTTCGAGACCGACAGGTCGAGGTCGGCGGCGGTGTCCGCCGTCGAACCGATGGCGACGTCGAGCCGCTCCGCGCCCTCGGGCACGACCACGGTCGTCGTCTGCGTCTCGCCCTGCTTGATCGAGGGCTTCGCGGCCTTCGCCGAGCCGAGCGGGCCGCCCTTCAACTTGCCGTCCACCGCGGCGAAGTTGTTCGTCACCTTCCAGGAGACGGGGGCCGGAGTGCCGACCTTCGCCTCGGGCACCGTCTGCACGGCGGGGTCGAAGGCGACACCCAGAGCGGCGACGTCCAGCTTGTAGGGGTTGTCCAGAAGCGGGGACGTCCTGCGCGACTCGACCTCGATCTCCCACACGCCCGGCTGCGGATCCGCGTACGAACGCAGGTCGGGGCGGCAGGTGTTGGCCGGGTTGTCGTAGTTCGCGTAGCAGACCAGCGACGACGTCGAGTCGACCGGGACGCCGTACGGGTGCACCGCGATGAACCGCGTCTGGCTCTTGTCCTTCAGACCGCCGAGCGCCAACTCAAGGGACTTGGCGCCCTTCGGGACCGTCACGAAGTACGACTTGGTGCTGTTGCGCTGCACCGAATCGGACGCCGAGAACGTGTACGCGGGCTTGGCGAGCGGCGACGAGACGACGACCGTCGACATGATCTGCTGGTCGATGCCTTCGCTGCGCTCGTCGTCGACGGTCAGGATCGCGCTGTGCAGACCTGCCGACTTGGCCTTCGCCTGGACCTTGACGGTGACCGGCTTGTTCAGCGGCAGCGTCACGTCGCCGTCGCCGAGCAGCTGGAAGGTGCCCTCGTGGTTGTTGACCAGGTCCAGCTCGTGGCGGATGGAGCGGTCCGGGCCCGATGTGCGGGTGACCGTGACGTCGTACGTCCGCTTCTGGCCGGTCTTCAGGCCGCCCTCACGGTCGTAGATGCCGGTGCCGGGCTTCTTCAGCTCCTGCTCCAGGGCGGTGTCGACCGGGGCCTTCACCGTGTACGTGTGCGCCTTCGCGTCGTCCTCGATGGCGTTCCAGGCGTCGACCACGTTGATCAGGCCGGTGCCCTGCGCGTACGCCTGCTCACCGCGGATGCGGTCCGCGGTCGAGGTCAGCGCCGTACGCAGCTTCGCCGGGGTCAGGTCGACGTGCTCGCGCTTGGCGGCGGAGAGCAGCAGCGCCGAGGCGCCCGCCGCCTGCGGGGACGCCATCGACGTGCCCTGCAACATCGAGTAACCGGCGGGCAGTTGGTAGCCCGCCTCGGCGACCGGGGAGCCCGGCAGCCAGGTCTGCGTGGTGTTGATGGCCGAGCCCGGCGCGGAGATGATCGGCGCGAAGCCGCCGTCCTCACGCGGTCCGCGCGAGGAGAAGTTCATCATCGCGTACGACTTCTCCACGGCGGAGCCGTAGTTGGCGGCCCAGGTCTCCTTGGAGATGGAGGCGCCGACCGAGATGACCTTGTCGGCGAGGCTCGGGTCGCCGATGGTGTTCGCGCCGGGGCCTGAGTTGCCCGCGGAGATCACCAGCTGCACGCCGTACTCGTCGATGAGGCGCTTGTAGAGCTCGGCGCGCGCGTTGTTGCCGTCGTTCAGCGCCGGGAGGCCGCCGATCGACATGTTCACGATGTCGACGCCGCGCTTCGTCACGAGGTCGATCATGCCCTCGGTGAGCGCGACGTTCGTGCAGCCGCCGGTCCAGGTGCAGGCGCGCGATGAGACGAGTTTGGCGCCGGGCGCCGCGCCGTTCATCTTGCCGCCGAACAGGCCGTTGGCCGCGGTGATGCCCGCGACGTGCGTGCCGTGCTCGGACTCGATGACGCCGATGTTGACGAAGTCGGCCTTCTTGCCGACCCAGTCGCCGCCGTACGGGTCGGTCGGGACGTCCTTGCGGATCTCGACGACGAAGGGGACGCGCTCGACGACGTCGGTCGCCGGGTCGTCCTTGCCGAAGTAGGCGACCTGGTGGCCGTCCTTGTACGGCTTCATCGTCTCGTCGTCGGTGAAGTCGTTGTTGTCGTTCAGGTCGACACGGACGGTGCCTGCGGCCGGGTCGTAGAGCACGCCCCAGCTGTCGGTGGTGTCGCCGTCACGGTTGATGTCGCCCTTGGCGTCGCCGCCGGTGGTGGCCGACTCGCGGAAGCGGTTGACCTGGAAGGAGCCCGCGGGGGCCTTCCACGTCTCGCTGTCCCAGGTGAAGACGGGTCCTGTGACGGGGTTGGTCATCCGCCGCCAGGTGGCGTCCGCGTCCACGATCGGGTCGGTCGCTGTCACCCAGTCGGTGATCTTGCGCTCGCCCGTGGTGGTCTTCTGGAGCGCGGGGTGACCCAGGTCGACGCCGGAGTCCAGGATGCCGATGGTGGTGCCGCGGCCGTCCGCCTTCGGGTGCTTCTTCACGAAGTCGACGGCGCCCGTCTCGAAGGACGGGTTGTACGGGTTCTTCGCCGGGGTGTTCTTGCCGGGCCCGGCGAACGTCCCCTCGGCCGCGGTCCTCGCGCCCTTGGCGCGGTCGGCGGCGGGCGTCGGGTCGTCGAGCTCGATCTCGTGCCGCAGGTCGATGCCGTGCACGGACGACAGCTTCCCCGCCGCCTCGATGGCGGCTTCGGCCTTCGCGGTGGGCACGGTGGCGCGTACGTAGCCGAGCTTGTCGTACGTCCGGCCGACCGAGCCGCCCTTGACGGCGTCGAGCTGGCCGGCGACCTGCTCGGTGGCGCCGGGCGCGGTGGCGACCATCATCGTGACGGTCTTCTCGCCGTCCGCCTTCGCGTCCGCGAGGAGATCGGCGTCGGCCGAACCAAGCTTCTTCGCTGCGGACTTGGGGGTGGTCTGGCCCCCAGGATCTCCGGGGCTCCCGTCGGCCGCGAGGGCCATGGGTATGGGCCCGGCGGCGGAGAGCGCGGCGGTGAGGCCGACGGCTATCGCGAGACGGGTCGTGCGTCTAGCACTGGATCTGTGCATCAGCATCCCTGTACGTAAAGGTCGAAAAGGTCCGGAATCCGGAACCGGATGACCGCTCAGCCTTACGTAAGTGACTGCTGTTTGGGGAGAGTTGTCCGAGCTGTGATCGATGCGTGACGCAATTCCGCCATCCGCCATGGCGGACAAGGCGGTTCATAGGGTGACTTGCACCGGGAACTTCAGGGAACTTCCCCGAACTTCCGGGGGGGCGGGTCAGCTCTCGCGCGAGCGTGCGTAGTGCCGCGACGCCTTCGCGCGGTTGCCGCAGGCCGCCATGGAGCACCAGCGCCGGGTCCCGTTCCGCGAGGTGTCGAAGAAGTGCAGGACGCACGCCTCGTGGGCGCAGGGACGGATCCGGTCCGGCGCGGTGGCGAGGAGCGTCAGGTAGTCCCGCGCCGCCAGCCACGCCGCACCCCACGTCGCGTCCTTGAACTCGGGCTCCTCGCCCGGACCTTGCGCGGTCAGGGTCGCCCGGATGCGCCCATGTCCGAGGACCTTGTCGACGCGGGCGATGGCGGCGGGGTCACCGGGGCTGTCCACGGCGGAGGCGAGCGCGTCGCGCGCCCGCAGCACATGGTCCAGCGTCGCCTCGTCCGCCTCGAAGCGGTCGTCGAGCCCATGGGCGGCGAGCCAGATGGCGAGCCCCTCGGCATCGGTCAGCAGATCCCGGCGCGCGCCGTCCGTCACCCACCGGGTGTTGAGCAGGTCGAGGGAGAGCGGCTCGCCGACGAGCGGGCGGGGGTCGCGGGGTGCGGTGGTCATGGGGGGCTCCCTTCGAGGCTAACCAGTAAAGCGTACGTGACCGGTTGACGCTCGCACGTCTAACCATTAACGTCGCATTCAATGGTTAGCCCGCGTGAGGCGGGCCACCGCCGACGAGGGGAGAGTCATGACCGTGACCAGCGCGCTCCGCACCGGCCACATCGGCCTGAACGTCACCGACTTGGAGCGCTCGCTCGCGTTCTACCGAGACGTGCTCGGCTACGGCGTGATCGGCGAGGGCAAGGAGGAGGGCCGCAGGTTCGCTTTTCTGGGGGAGGGCGGGGCCCCCTCGCTCACGCTCTGGCAGCAGGCGTACGCGGCGTACGCGGCTTCGAACGCGGGCCTGCACCACCTGGCGATCGAGGTGGACACCATCGAGGAGGTCCGCGCGTACGAGAGCGCGCTGCGGGCGTACGGGGTGGAATTCGCGTACGAGGGGGTCGTCCCGCACGGCGAGGGCGCGGCGTCCGGCGGGATCTTCTTCCACGACCCGGACGGGACGCGCCTGGAGATCTTTTCGGGCGTGGGCGCCTCGGGCCGGGCTCCGGTGCCGGCTGCGCCTACCTGTGGTTTCTTCTAGTCCCAGTGCCATGCCGCTTCGCGGCGGAGTGTGTGTCGTCTGCAGTCCGCGGGTTGTTCGTGGCTGGTCGCGCAGTTCCCCGCGCCCCTTCGGGCGCCCCCGTCTACTCGTACAGGAGCGACATGACCCCGCGCGCCCCGTACCACCACGGCTCCCGCGCCGTGCAGGATCTCGTCGGCGTGCGGGAGCTGGCCGACCACGTGGGGCGGTCCATCGGTGACGGGATCCGCCCCGTCGCCGCCGCCTTCCTCGAACTCCAGCCCATGCTGGTGATCGGCGGCGCCGACCCGGCCGGCGCCCTCTGGGCCTCGCTGCTCACCGGTGAACCCGGGTTCGTGCGGGCCACGGGGCCGCACCAGATATCGATAGCGGGCGGCCTGCGCCGGGCCGACCCCCTCGCCCAGGCCCTCGCCCAGGAGACTCAGGAGGGCAACCCCGTGGGCACCATCGCCCTGGACCCCCGCACCCGGCGCCGCATGCGGCTGAACGGCCGGGCGCGGCCGACTCCGCGCGGCCTGGCGATCGAGGCCGACCAGGTCTTCTCGAACTGCCCGAAGTACCTCCAGAAGCGGGAACTTCCGGGGGTCGCCGCGCCCGGCCGCCCGGCCGCACCCCGCCACGGAGTGAAACTCACCGGCGACCAGCGCGCGTTCATCGCCGAAGCGGACACCTTCTTCCTCGCCACCGTCCACGCGGAAGGCGCCGACGCCAGCCACCGGGGCGGCAACCCCGGCTTCGTCCAGGTCCCTTCCCCTCACGAACTCACCTGGCGGGACTACCCCGGCAACTCCATGTTCCTGTCCCTCGGCAACCTCGCCACCGACCCCCGCGCCGGGCTCCTCTTCCTCGACTGGGTGACAGGCACCACCCTCCAGCTCACCGGCACGGCCCGCACCGAATACGGCGACGACGGGACCCGCACGGTCCGCTTCACCCTCACCGAGGCGGTGGAAACCCAACGCGCGAGCCCCTGGAGTTGGTCCCCGCCCGAGTACTCCCCTGCCAATCCCACGTAAGGGGACTAGCGTCACTCTGTGCACAAAGAGCTCCGGGTGGCGGCCTACGCCGTATGCGTACAGGACGGGCAGCTGCTGCTCGCCCGCTGGGTGGCGGGCGACGGCAGCAAGCGCTGGACGCTGCCCGGCGGCGGGATGGACCACGGGGAGGATCCGTACGACACGGTGATCCGCGAGGCCGACGAGGAGACGGGGTACGTCATCGAGCCCGTCGCGCTGCTCGGCGTCGACTCGCTGCGCCGCCGCTATCCGCGCAAGCTCGGCGCCGTCGCCGACTTCCACGGCCTGCGAATCGTCTACGAGGCGCGGATCACCGGCGGCGAGCTGCGCCACGAGCAGGGCGGTTCCACCGATCTCGCGTCCTGGCACGCGCTGGACGCCGTCGCCGGACTCGACCGGGTCGGGCTCGTCGATGTCGGGCTCGATCTGTGGCGGACCCGGCCCGACGACGGACACCTGGCGGCGCCCTCCTGAGGCTCCGCAGCGCCTCCCCTTCCCCGCAAGATGAACGTGGAGTGACCGCCTCCTCTCCGCCCGGAGAGGGGCGGATGACCGCGCAGGGTGTCGGATGATCCACGTACGGTGATCGGCGTTGCCCGTTGCGGTCTCGTTAACGTGCAGGTCATCCCGGATGTCAACGATCCAGTACGAGCGGGAATTTCGCCGACTGCGGAGCTGCCCGCGACCACTGCCGACGCGTTCGCAATCGGGGAGACCGCGCCATGTCGCGCATACGCTCTGTCGCCACCGCCGCCCAGACCGCCACCCACACCGCCGCCCGTGCCGCTTCATCCGTGGACCGCCGGGCCTTCCTCGCGACCACCGGAGCCGTCTCCCTCTCCGCGGGCATCGGCTATGCCCTGCGGCCCGGCACCAGCCATGCCGCCGCCAGCGGTCCTGCCCCCGTCGCACTCTCGCGGCAGGCGCCCGCCGCGCCCCTGATGCCCTACCGGGGCGGCACCACGCTGGCCGCCGTCGCCGCCCCGCGCGGCACCTCCGGCTACCGGCGTCTCGGGGACGGGCCCGCCTGGGACCGGGTGGTCCGCGGTGACCTCGCCGCCGCCAAGAACGGCCGCGAGGGGCGGCGCACCTCGCTCGCCGCGTTCGTCCAGTTCACCGACCTGCACCTGGTCGACGTGCAGCATCCGCTGCGGTACGAGTATCTGCGCGCCCAGACCGCGAGCGCCTGGCGCCCGCAGGAGGCCCTCTCGGTGGCCGGCGCGGTCGCGCTCGTCGAGCGGGTCAACGCACTGCGCGGCGCGCCCGCCACCGGATCGCCGCTGCACTGCGTGGTGACGACGGGCGACAACACGGACAACAACTCGCGCTCCGAGCTCGACTGGTTCCTCAAGACCATGAGCGGCGGGCGCATCAACCCCAACACCGGTGACCCGCGCCGCTACGAAGGTGTCCAGGACAGCGGCCTGAAGCTGTACTGGCACCCGGACGACGACCTCCGCGACTCCGACAAGGCCCTCGGCTTCCCGCAGGTCGACGGCTTCCTCAAGGCCGCTCTCCGTGAGGTCAACAGCCCCGGTCTCGGGCTGCCTTGGTACTCGACCGTCGGCAATCACGACGCGCTGCCCGGCGGCTGCTGGGGGCCCGGCGACTCGTACTTCTCCGAATTCGCCGTCGGAGGACGCAAGTTGATGTCCCTGGACGAGTCGCGCGGCGCCGCCCTGTGGAAGGCCGTCAAGAAGGGCCGTGACCCCAAGGGCGCGCAGTTCAAGGAGCTCCTGAAGAGCGAGGCGCGGCGGATGCGCTCGGTCACCCCGGACGAGAGCCGCGCGCCCTTCACTCCCGCCGAGTACGTCAAGGCTCACCTCGACCCGGCGTACAAGGGGCACGGTCCCGCGGGCCACGGCTACACGCAGGAGAACCTCGACTCGGGTACCCAGTACTACTCCTTCCGCATCAGCGACGACGTACTCGGCATCAGCCTGGACTCGACGGACCCCGGCGGTCACTACGAAGGCTCGCTCGGCACGGCCCAGATGGACTGGCTCGAGCGGGAGTTGAAGGCGAACGAGGAGAAGGACGGCGGCGGTTCGTACGTCATCGTCTTCAGCCACCACACCAGCCGGACCATGCGCAATCTGCGCCAGGACCCGGACCGCCCGCGCGAGGGAAGGCACGGCGGCGACGAGATCGTCGCCCTCCTCGGCCGCCACCGCTCCGTCCTTGCCTGGGTCAACGGTCACAGCCACAAGAACAAGATCACCGCGCACCAGACCCCGCGCGGCTCCTTCTGGGAGGTCTCCACGGCCTCGCACATCGACTTCCCGCAGCTGGCCCGCGTCGTGGAGGTGAGCGACAACCACGACGGCACGATCTCCCTCTTCACCACCCTCATCGAGTCGTCGGCGCCGCACCGCACGGATTACGCCGATCTTTCGCAGACCGGCCTCGCCGCGCTCTACCGCGAACTGTCCTTCAACGCCCCGGGGGCCAAGCCCGCGCTTGGCGGCGAGCCGGGCGACCGGAACACGGAGCTCATCCTCAAGAAGGGCTGAAACCCGCTCAACCCCGGCGAGGCGGTCAACCTCCTCACCGGACCCGTGAGTCCCTCCGGCCGACCGCAGTCGTCAACGGAGGAGATCGGATGTCAGCACGTGCGAGAGGCCTGATGGGCGTGGCCGCAGGGGTGGCCATGACGGTGACCGCGGGGGCATTCGCGGCGCCCGCGCTCGCGGGGGAGTCCGGTGGTGGCGGGCACGGCGACCGGCACCGGGCGACGCAGAAGGCGATGGAGGCCGCCGTCAACGAGAACGCCCCCGGCGTGACCGTGCAGGCCAAGGACCGGCACGGGCCCTGGAACTCGGCCGCGGGTATCGGCGACCTCGAAAGCAACAGCCCGCGCGGAAGCCACGACCACTACCGCGTCGCCAGCATTACCAAGACGTTCGTCGCCACTGTGCTGCTCCAACTGGAGGCCGAAGGGGAGCTCGACCTGGACGACAAGGTCGGGGAGTGGCTGCCGGGCGTCGTCGAGGGCAACGGCCACGACGGCGACAAGATCACCGTGCGCCAACTCCTCAACCACACCAGCGGTGTTTTCGATGTGTCGGCCGACCGCGGCTTCCAGGAGAAGGTGTTCACGGAGAAGTTCCTGGAGCACCGCTACGACACCTGGACCCCCGAAGAGGAGGTCGAGATCGCCATGCGCCACAAGCCGGACTTCAAGCCCGGCAAGGGCTGGAACTACTCCAACACCAACTACATCCTGGCCGGCATGATCATCGAGAAGGTGACGGGGGAGACGTACGCGGACGAGATCCGCAGCCGGGTCATCGAACCGCTGGGCCTGCGCCACACGACCCTGCCGGGGACGGACGCCGCGATGCCGCGGCCCAGTTCACGGGCGTACACGAAACTCTCCGACGCACCGGACGCCAAGAACCATGACGTGACGGAGTTCAACCCGTCCGTGGCGGGGGCGGCAGGCTCGATGATCTCGAACTCGGCTGACCTGAACCGTTTTTACACCGCTCTGCTGCGCGGCAAGCTCATGCCGAAGAAGCAGCTCGCCGAGATGAAGACGACCGTCCCGAAGGGCGGCGAGACGGGCGGCCGCTACGGCCTCGCCCTGGAGAGCGTCAAGACCTCCTGCGGCACAGTCGTCTGGGGGCACGGCGGCGACATCCACGGCTCGACGTCGATGGCGCTGGCGACCGAGAACGGCGGCCACGCGCTCGCCGCGAACTTCAACGGCCCGGACGGCGACTGGTCCGCTGTCCTGAACGCGGAGTTCTGCGCGAAGTGACGTAGGGAGTAGGGGTGTTGCGTACGTGAATGGGGGCGGGGCCGCCTGTCATCGTGCCGGCCTCGCCCCCTTTCCCTACCTGGGCAGTACGACGACGTACGCCGCCGGATCCCGATCCGCCGACGCCATCAGGGCGGTCCGTACGACGGTCGCCTGCTGTTCGAGGGACTCGCGCAGCTTCTTGGGCGTCAGGTGGACGACGGTGATGCCGAGCCGCTCCAAGTGCTCGCGCTTACGGGCGTATTCGGACCACAGTGCGTCGTCGTCCTGCCGGAAGCCGTGCCGGGGCGCCCGCGTGTCCAGCTCGACCGCGACGGCCAGGTCGGGCCAGTAGGCGTCGACGCCCCCGAGGTGCGGCCCACCGGGCAATCGCAGGTCGACGTTCCACAGCGGATCGGGCAGGCCGTGCTCGGCGACCATCTGGTAGATCCGGTCCTCGGCGATGGCCCGCCCTTCGGCGAGCAGCGAGTCCACCGCGTCCACGACATGCGGCCGGGTGAGCAGCCGCGCCTGGTTCAACTCCCGGACGATGGCGGCGGGTTCGCAGTGGTTGCCGCGCACCGCCTCGGTGAGCAGTCTGCGCACCGCACCCGCCTCGGCGAGCCCGGCCACGGCGTCGGCGAGCGCGCGCGGCACGGGGGCCACCGGAACTCCGGCGATCTGTACGGCGGTCGGCAGTGCCTGGGCGCGCACGAGCCGGATGAAACCGGTGGAGCGCAGCCGCCGGGTGCGCGGGACGAGGACGTCGATGCGGTCCAGGGAGAGCAGCGGGGGAGCCGACGAGAAGCGGTGCAGGGCGAGCGCCGCGAGTCCCGTGATCAGGGCGTCGGCGTACGGGGCGTGGGGCTCGCCTGCGCCGGGCTGCGCGGGCACGGTCTTCGCCGCCTTGGCCGGCGGGCGCCCCGCGAACAACAGGGCGCCGTGCAGGCGCTCTTCACTGGTCGGCGGCCCCGGGTGCAGCAGGCAGACTCCCGGGAGCAGCTGCTGCCAGGGCCCTTCCGGGCGGCAGTGGGCGGAGACGTCCGCGGCGGAGACTCCGTGGGCGCGTAGCTGGGCGGTGCTCATGACGCGGCGCTGGACGTCGGCGAGGTGGCGGAGGGGGCGGGGGGAGAGCGGGGTGTTGTGGTTCATGACCGGGCCATTCCCGCTGCCGCTCCGCCCCCTAACCGCTGTTACAGGCCCGTCGACATAACCGGACAACCCCGCACTAAAGTGCAGACGTTCGACTGCCGAAAAGGTCCGTTTCCGCGCGGTACGTTCCGCCGGGAGTCCGAGGGGGTTCGAGGGAGTCCGATTGGAGCCCGGGGGAGTCCGGGGGAGGGCGGGCGCAGCGCCGAAGCTGCCGGGCAGCCGTCGACGGGCGCCCACCCTGGGCCGGAGGTCTACGCGGCAGCCGCGTCGCAGGCCTGCCCCCGCAGCGACCGGGCAAGGTCGTCCCGCGCCTCCAGCACAAGCCGCCGCAAGGCAGGCGCGGCCGACTCGTGCGAGGCGAGCCACAGATCCGCCGCGTCCAGCGTCCCCTGATCGTCCTGGAGGTGGGGGAAGAGCCCCTTCACCACGTCCATGCCGATCTGGATGGACCGCTCGGCCCACACCCGCTCAATGACAGCGAAGTACTTGGGCGCGTACGCAGCGGTCAGCTCCCGCTGCGACGACTGTGCGAACCCCGAGATCGTCGCCCCCACCAACGCGTTGGACAGGGAGTCGGACTCCACCACGGAGGCCCACGCCTGCGCCTTCACTGCCGCGGAAGGCCGCGCGGCCAGGCACCGCACCTGGTGCCGCTTGCCCGAAGCCGTGTCGTCCCTGGCCAGTTCGGCGGCAAGCACCTGCTCGTCGGCGATGCCGTGCGCGGCCAGCGGGCCGAGGAAGGACCAGCGCAGCTCCTGGTCGACGTCCAGGCCGTCGATCTTCGCCGTCCCTTCAAGCAGGGTCCGCAGCAGCTGCAGATCGGCCTCCGACGAGGCCACCGCGGCGAAGAACCTCGCCCACGTCAGCTGGTGCTGGCTGCCGGGATCCGCGATCCGCAGCTCCCGCAGCGCACCCTCGGCGAGCGCGCGCCCGCCCTCCTCGCGCCACTCGGGGGCGGCGTAGAAGGTGAGGGCCGAGTCCGCCCACGTGTGCAGCATCTGCAGGACCCCGATGTCGCTCTCGCGCCCCGCGAACCGCAGCACGAGTCCGATGAAGTCCCGCGCGGGCATGAGCGCGTCCCGGGTGAGGCTCCACAGCGCGGACCAGCACAGCGCGCGGGCGAGGGGATCGGTGATGTCACCGAGGTGCGCCCGCAGTGTGTCGAGGGAGGTCTCGTCGAAGCGGATCTTGCAGTACGTCAGGTCGTCGTCGTTGACCAGGACAAGATCGGGAGCCTCCTCGCCGCCCAGCTCGGACACCACCGTGCGCGGCCCTTCGACGTCCACCTCCGCGCGTGCGTACCGCGTCAGCTCACCCTCGGGCGTGCGGCGGTACAGACCCACCGCCACGCGGTGCGGGCGCAGTTCGGGGTGGGACTCGGCGGCCTCCTGGAGCACGGAGAGCTCTGTGATCCTGCCCTCCGCGTTCAGGATGACCTGTGGCGTAAGGGAGTTGACGCCCGCCGTCTGGAGCCAGGACCGCGACCAGGAGGCCATGTCGCGCCCGGAGGTCTCCTCCAGGACCGAGAGGAGGTCACCGAGCCGGGTGTTCCCGTACGCGTGCCGCTTGAAGTAGCGCCGCGCGCCCTCGAGGAACGCGTCACGTCCGGCATAGGCGACGAGCTGCTTCAGTACTGAGGCGCCCTTCGCGTACGTGATCCCGTCGAAGTTGAGCTTGGCGTCCTCCAGGTCGCGGATGTCGGCCGTGACCGGGTGCGTGGAGGGCAGCTGGTCGGCGCGGTAGGCCCACGCCTTGCGGTTGTTGGCGAAGGTGATCCAGCCGTTGGTGAAGCGCGTCGCCTCGACCATCGAGAAGGAGCCCATGAAGTCGGCGAATGACTCCTTGAGCCACAGGTCGTCCCACCAGCGCATGGTGACGAGGTCGCCGAACCACATGTGCGCCATCTCGTGCAGGATGACGTTGGCCCGGCGTTCGTACGACGCCTGGGTCACCTTGCCGCGGAAGATGAACTCCTCGCGGAAGGTCACGCAGCCGGGGTTCTCCATCGCGCCCAGGTTGTACTCCGGGACGAAGGCCTGGTCGTACTTCCCGAAGGGGTAGGGGTAGTCGAAGTTGTCGTGGAAGAAGTCGAGCCCCTGCTTGGTGACCAGGAAGACGTCGTCCGCGTCGAAGTGTTTCGCGAGCCCCTTCCTGCACATCGCGCCGAGCGGGATGTCCAGCGTCGTGCCGTCGTCGAACGTGCGGCTGTAGGAGTCCGTCACGTAGTGGTACGGACCCGCGACGACAGCTGTGATGTACGTCGAGATCGGCTTCGTCTCGGCGAACTTCCATACGCCGTCGGCCAGTTCACCGGCGCCGTTCGACCAGGCGGTCCATCCCTCGGGCGCCTGCACCTCGAACCGGAAGGGCGCCTTCAGGTCGGGCTGCTCGAAGTTGGCGAAGACGCGCCGTGAGTCCGCGGGCTCGTACTGCGTGTAGAGATAGACCTCGCCGTCCTCCGGGTCGACGAAGCGGTGCATGCCCTCGCCGGTGCGGCTGTAGGCGCACTGGGCGTCCACCACCAGTTCGTTCTCCGCGGACAGGTCCTCAAGCGTGATCCGGGTGCCGTCGAAGACCTCGGAGGGGTCCAGGTCCTTGCCGTTGAGGGAGAGGGCCGTGACGCTCGGGGCGATCAGGTCGGCGAAGCTCGTGGCGCCGGGTTCGGCGGAGCGGAAGCGGATCGTGGTGACGGAGCGGAACGTGCGCGGCTCCTGGTCGCTCTCGCCGATCGCGGAGCGCAGGTCGAGAAAGACCTCGTACCCGTCGACGGACAACAGCGCGGCCCTTTCCTGGGCCTCGTCGCGGGAAAGATTCTCACCGGGCACGGGCGGTACTCCCTTGTACTCGCAGGTGGAAGTCGTGGATCGCACGACCTGTACGAATGTCTACGATCCTCGCATGTGCCCCCAGCGCGCGGTATCGGGGAATGCCCGGGTAGATCACTGACGTTCCCCTGGCCAAGCGCGCACGCATTCCCTAGGGAGAGACATGTCCGAGAACGGCAAGCCCGGCAAGACCACAGCTGACTTCTGGTTCGACCCGCTGTGCCCGTGGGCCTGGATGACCTCGCGCTGGATGCTCGAGGTGGAGAAGGTCCGCGACGTCGAGGTCCGCTGGCATGTCATGAGCCTCGCCGTACTGAACGAGGACAGGCTCGACGAGCTGCCCGAGGAGTACCGCGACATGCTCGAGACGAAGGCCTGGGGCCCGGTCCGCGTGGTCATCGCCGCCCAGCAGAAGCACGGTGACGACTACACCGGAAAGCTCTACACCGCCCTTGGCACCCGCTTCCACAACCAGGGCGAGGGCCCGACCCGCGAGGCGATCGTCGCCGCGCTCAAGGACGTCGGCCTGCCCGAGGACCTCGCGGACTACGCGGACTCGGACGAGTACGACACCCAGCTGCGCGCCTCCCACCAGGAGGGCATCGACAAGGTCGGCCAGGACGTGGGCACGCCCGTCATCGCCGTCCCCGGCGCCGACGGCGAGCAGGTCGCCTTCTTCGGCCCTGTCGTGACACCCACCCCGAAGGGCGAGGCGGCGGCGAAGCTGTGGGACGGCACGCTGCTCGTGGCGTCCACGCCGGGCTTCTACGAGATCAAGCGGACGCGGACGCAGGGACCGATCTTCGACTGAGCCTCGCTATTTGAGCTTGCGGGGCAGATAGAAGGGCGACTTGTCGAAGGCTGTACGCAGGGTTCCGCAGCCCGGTGCGTCGCAGGCCCAGTAGTCGCCGGTGTACTTCAGGCCGGAGTCGTCCTTGAGCTGCTTCTGCTCGCCTTTGCTCAGCGGGTGGTGCGGCTCGTCCCGTTTGCAGGTACTGCAGTACATGTTCCGTGGTGTCGTCATGTCGACACGGTCCACCGGAACCCCGGATACCGACAGGCCCCCGTGAGTCATGTCCTCACGGGGGCCTGTCCTTTTTCCGCCCGCCCGCGCGAAGGTTGAGAAGACGATCACGAGGCGGGACGTCTCAGGGCGTCAGGGAGCCAGCAGCAGGCTGTTCACGCGCTGCTTCGCGGCGTCGTAACGCTTGGCCACGTCCTGCCAGTTGACGACGGCCCACATGGCGTCGATGAAGTCGACCTTCTGGTTCTTGTACTGCAGGTAGAAGGCGTGCTCCCAGGCGTCGAAGACCAGGATCGGCGTCGAGCCCTGGCCGACGTTGCCCTGGTGGTCGTAGACCTGCTCGACGATGAGGCGGTTGCTGAGCGGCTCGTAGGCGAGCACGCCCCAGCCCGAACCCTGTGTGGTCGCCGAGGCCTTGGTCAGTTGGGCCTTGAACTTGGCGAAGGAGCCGAAGGACTCGGTGATCGCGTCCGCGAGGTCACCGACACCGTCCGCGGCCAGCGGCTCACCGCCGCCACCGTCCTTCGGGCTGTTCATGTTGTGCCAGTAGATGCTGTGCAGGATGTGGCCGGAGAGGTGGAAGGCCAGGTTCTTCTCCAGGCCGTTGATGGCGCCCCACGTCTCCTTGTCGCGCGCCTCCTCCAGCTGCTCAAGGGTGTCGTTCGCGCCCTTCACGTACGCCGCGTGGTGCTTGTCGTGGTGCAGCTCGACGATCTGGGGATTGATGACCGGCTCGAGCGCCGCGTAGTCGTACGGAAGTTCAGGAAGCGTGTAAATGGCCATGTCCGAGCCCTCCGACTGCTGCTCTGCTGTAGTGCAACGCTTATTGCAACCTATATGCAAGTGCAGGCTAGCAGCAGGAGAGGGCCTCCACGGGGCAGGGGTGATCAGCCCTTCGTCCTAGGACCGGAGGCCGCAGGGAACGCGAACAGGGCCCCGAGTCCGTCGACTCGGGGCCCTGTTCGCGCAAAGGTGTCGCTACTCGGCGGCGACCGCCGCCTGCTTCTCCGCCGCCCGCTTCTCCGCCGTCTTCTGGCGGACGAAGCCGATCGCCGCGAGCACCAGCGTCAGCGTGCCCGTGGCCAGAAGCTGCTTGCGGGTGTCCGGCTGCTCCGTCATCAGGTAGAAGATGTACGCCATCGCGGCGAGGGCGACCCAGGTCAGGAACGGGTAGGCCCACATCTTCACGACCAGCTTCTCGGGCTCATCGCGCTCCGTCCTGCGGCGCAGGATCAGCTGCGAGGCGGCGATGAAGATCCAGACGACCAGGATCATCGCGCCGATCATGTTCAGGAGCCAGGGGAAGACGTCGTCCGGGCGCCAGTAGCTGAGCAGGACGCAGACGAAGCCGAAGACCGAGGAGGCGAGGACCGCGAGGCGCGGGACGCCGCTGTAGACGCGGCCGAGCACCTTGGGGCCCTGGCCGCGCGCGATCAGGGAGTACGACATGCGCGACGCGCCATAGATGTTGGCGTTCATCGCCGAGAGCAGGGCGATCAGGACGATGACGTTCATGATCTGGCCGGCGCCGGGGATGCCCAGGTGGTCGAGGGTGGCGACGTACGGGCCCTTCGCCACGACCTCCTTGTTGTCCCAGGGGAGCAGGGTCACCACGACGAGCATCGAGCCGACGTAGAAGAGGGCGATGCGCCACATCGCCGTGCGCACGGCCTTGGCGACGCTCTGGACCGGGTTCTCGGACTCCGCGGCCGCGATCGTGACGGTTTCCAGACCGCCGTACGCGAAGACCGACGCGAGGAGGCCGATGATCAGGCCGTCCGTGCCGTGCGGCATGAACCCGCCCTCACCGGTGAGGTTGGCCGTGCCGGGGGCGGAGGCGTCCGAGCCGGGCAGGATGCCGAGGATCGCCAGGACGCCGATGCCCAGGAAGAGCGCGATCGCGCCGACCTTGAGCGCGGCGAACCAGAACTCGAACTCGCCGAAGTTCTTCACGGCCGTCAGGTTGGCCCCGCAGAACACCAGCATGAAGAGCGCGACCCAGGCCCACTCGGGGCTGTCGGGGAACCAGCCCACCATGATCTTCGCGGCGCCGATGCCTTCGAGGCCGACGGCGACGCAGAGCAGGAACCAGAAGCCCCAGCCCGCGGTGAAGCCCGCCCATGGGCCGATCGCGCGCTCGGCGTGGACCGAGAAGGAGCCGGACGCCGGGTTCGCCGCCGACATCTCGCCGAGCATGCGCATCACGAGCATGACGAGCGCGCCGGATATCGCGTAGGCGAGGACGATCGAGGGACCGGCCGCGGCGATGCCCGCTCCGGAGCCCACGAAGAGGCCCGCTCCGATGACGCCGCCGAGGGCGATCATGGAGAGATGCCGCTGCTTGAGGCCGTGGACGAGCGGTGAATCGACCTTGGGGGCCTCGGGGGCCGCGTCGGGTGATGCGTCCTGGGGGGTGGACGTCCGAGACATGGGCGTGCCCTGTTCAGTAGCTGAGACGGGGGAGCTGAGCGGGGTGAGCAAGCGGCCCACGGCGCGGTGGGCAAGCGGCCCACAGTCTGAAGTCCGGCACCGCTGACAGGGAACACCTGACCGCTATACGGACACGACGCTCACACGTTGTGAAGAAGTGGGCACAAGTTGTTCACGCCCGTTTCATGCGCGCCGCGCGCCACTCCCGCAGCCCCGCGACCGCCAGGACGAGCCCTGTCGCACCCGCCGACCACAGCAGCTGCGGCCGCGCCCCGTCATCGGTCAGCATCAGCCCGAGCACGGCCGCCATCGCCGCGAGCGCCGCCCATGTCAGGTAGGGGAACGCCCACATCCGCAGGACGAGGCGCTCCGGCGCCTCGCGCTCGATGCGCCGCCGCAGCCGCAGCTGCGAGACCGCGATCAGCGCCCACACGAAAAGGAGTACCGCGCCGACCGAGTTGAGCATGTAGAGGAAGACCGAGTCGGGCCACTTCAGATTCAGTACGACGGACACGAAGCCGAAGGCCACCGACGCGAGGACCGCCCGGCGCGGGACCCCGCCGCGCGACACCTTCAGCAGGGCCTTGGGCGCCTCGCCGCGCTCGGCGAGGGAGAAGACCATCCGGGACGAGCCGTAGAGGTTGGCGTTCAGCGCCGAGAGCAGCGCCACGAACACCACGATGTTCATGATCGTGCCGGCGGACGGCACCCCGATCGAGTCGAGGACCGTCACATAGGGACTGACGCCTGCCTTCTCCGCCGTCCACGGCAGGACCGTCACGATGACCAGCATCGAACCGACGTAGAAGAAGAGGATGCGGTAGACGGCGCTGCGCACGGCGCGGGCGACCGAGCGCACCGGGTCGTCGGACTCGGCCGCCGCGATCGTCACGACCTCCAGGCCGCCGAAGGCGAAGACGACGGCCAGTACGCCGGACGTCACGCCTTCCCAGCCGTTGGGCAGGAAACCGCCGTGTCCGGTGAGGTTGGTGAGGCCCACGGGGTCCGTGTCGGGCAGGACCCCGAAGATCGCGAGCAGCCCGAGCACCAGGAACGCGACGATCGCGAAGACCTTCAGCGCGGCGAACCAGAACTCGAACTCGCCGAAGTTCTTCACGGCGGCGAGGTTGGCCGCGGTGAACACCAGCATGAAGACAAGGACCCAGGCCCACTGCGGAACGCCCGGCGCCCAGCTGTTGGCGATCTGCGCGGCACCGGTCGCCTCCACGGCGAGCACGACGACGAGCAGGAACCAGTAGAGCCACCCGACGCTGAACCCCGCCCAGCGTCCGAGGGCGCGTTCGGCGTGCACGGAGAAGGACCCGGACGCGGGCATCGCGGCCGACATCTCGCCCAGCATCCGCATCACGCACATCGCGAGCGCACCGGCGATGAGGTACGAGACGACGATGCCGGGCCCGGCGACGGCGATCCCGGCCCCGGACCCGACGAACAGACCGGCCCCGATGACACCGCCAAGGCCGAGCATGGTGAGGTGCCGCTGCTTCAGGCCTCCGCCGAGCGGCTCGCGCTCCAGGTCCGCCGTCCCCTTCATGGGTACCGACTCATCGGGGGGTGCGTCGTGCATGGTGCTTAGCGCTGCTCTCGGGCTCACAAAGAAGTTGGCGGGAACCTACAGTCTCCCTGGACGGCATCCCCGTACGCAAAACGGGGCCCGTACGCCGCTCACCTCAGTGACGAGCATCACGCCCCCCGCAGGGGTACCTCCCGCACTTTGTGCGGAACCCACCACCGGGCCACCCGGGACCTTGTCGCCCACCCCCGGTGAAAGGCGCCCCCGCCTGAGATAGCGTCGCGGGGTCCCATCTGCCCGTCCCAGAACCCGCGGAGTCCCGATGAGCATCGCCGCCGTCTCTTCCCGTCCCGGCCAGGTCCTCGCGGACCTGCTCCCCGCGTCCCGCGCGAAGGACGCGGCCTTCGTCCTCGGCGGCGCCGCCCTCACCGGCATAGCGGCCCAGATCGCCGTGCCCGTCCCGGGTTCCCCCGTACCGGTGACGGGACAGACCTTCGCCGCCCTCCTCGTCGGCACCGCCCTCGGCGCCCGCCGCGGCTTCCTCTCCCTCGCCGTGTACGCCCTCGTCGGCATGGCGGGCATGCCGTGGTTCGCCGAGGCGGGCTCCGGCGTCGCCGCGCCGTCCCTCGGCTACGTCCTCGGCATGCTCCTTGCCGCCACCGTGGTCGGCGCCCTCGCCCGCCGCGGCGGCGACCGTTCCGTCCTGCGCACCGCGGGCACGATGGTGCTCGGCTCCGCGATCATCTACGCGGTCGGCGTCCCGTACCTCGCCGCCGCGACCGGCATGTCGCTGACCCAGGCCGTCGCCGCCGGGCTCACGCCCTTCCTGATCGGCGACGCCCTCAAGGCCGCGCTCGCGATGGGCGCGCTGCCCACGGCGTGGAAGTTCCTCGACCGCTGAGCGGTCAACTGACGTTGTAGTTCCGCCTGAAGAGGTTCGCCGGGTCGTACGTGGCCTTCAGCCCGGCGAACCTCTTCCGCGTACCGGCGTCGTAAAGACCGTCGGGCCGATCGCCCGCACCGAAGGCGAAGTTGAGCAACCGCCCCGCGGCATCCGGCGCGAAGAGACCGAACGCCTGCGCCTGCACGGCCCGCACCGCGTCGAGGTCGGTGCCGTCCAGCGGCGAGAGCACCCGCACCAGCCACCCCGCGTCCCGGTACGGCACCGCGTTCTCGGCGGTCCCCGCGGGCTTCGCCAGCGCCCCGCCCAGCTGGTTGATCTGGACGACGTGCATCTTCTCGGCGGCCGGACCGGTCATCGCGAACAGCTCACTCGCCGCCGCGACATCCAGCTCGCGCACGACCACGCTGTCCCCGTAGTAGGAGTGCGGGAAGTCGGGGTCGCTGTGGATCGTGTGGCTTTCGGTGTACGGCATCTCCCGCAGCGAGTCCGACATCATGGGCCCGATCTCCCGCAGCGGCGCCACAAGCCGTTCGCCCGCCGCCTCGGAGCCCGTGTAGGCGACCCGGACGGTGACGAGATAGCGGCCCCGCAGATGGGGCGGCAGCTGCGGGATGTCCGGATAGACCAGCGCCGCCACCGACGAGGTCAGCTCGTCCGGCACCGTCCGCGTCCACGCCTCGTACGCCCGGAGCACCCGGCCGGGGTCCACCTCACGCCCGTCGAAATCGATCGCACCGCCGTACACCCGCGCCACCGGCACCAGGCCGATCTCCAGGGCTGTCACCACCCCGAGGTTCGCGCCCCCGCCGAGCAGCCCCCAGAAGAGCTCGGGCTCGCTCTCCGCCGTGACGTGCCGCAGCGTGCCGTCCGCCGTGACGACGTCGAGCCACCGGACGTGATCGGCCGCGTACCCGAACTCCCGCGCCAGGACGCCGAGTCCACCGCCCAGCGTGTACGAGACGGCTCCCACGCCCGGCGCCGACCCGTTCAGCGGCGCGAGCCCGTGCGCCGCCGCGGCCTCCACGACCTGGCCCCAGCGGACGCCCGCGCCCACGGTGACCGTGCGCGCGTCCGCATCGATCCGGACGGAGTCCATCCGCCGGGTGCTGATCAGTACGCCGTCCTCCGATGACCCCGGAAGTCCGTGCCCGGTGGCCTGCACTCCGATGGGCAGCCCCGCCTCCGCGGCGTACGAGACGGCGGCGACGACGTCATCGGGGCTCCCGGCCGCGAACACGATCGAGGGCCGCTGCGCGAAACCGGTCTGGAATCCGGCGATCTCCTCGTCGTACCCGTCGTCGCCGGGCCGGAACACGAGTCGCTGAGCGGTGAAGTCCACGGTGATCCTCCAAGGAGTGCTGGCTGACACCTCAGAGCTTCCCGGGAAAACCTGACATCTGCCGTCAAGTTTTCCGGGCCGTTTCCGGGCCCTTCCGGGCCTTCGGGAAACCGCGTGAACTGTGCTGTCATGAAAGGAGGGTTGGGGGTGAACCCATGCCGGAGCCTCGCGTGGTCGCGGGCCGCTACCGCCTGCTCGATGTCATCGGACAGGGCGGCATGGGCCGCGTGTGGCGCGCGGCCGACGAACTCCTCGACCGCCGCGTCGCGGTCAAGGAGATGCGGATCGAAGGAGCCTTCGACGGCCCCGAGACGGGGGACGCCCACGTCCGCAGAGAACGCGCGCTGCGCGAGGCGCGGGCCACCGCGCGGATCGATCACCCCGGTGTCGTACGCGTCTATGACGTCGCCGAGGAGGACGGCCGCCTCTGGATCGTCATGGAGCTGGTCGACGCGCGCTCTCTGGCCCGGTACGTCGGCGAAGAGGGGCCGCTGGACGAGCGCGAGGCGGCCCGCGTAGGCCTCGCCCTGGTGGCGGCGCTGCGCCGGGTGCACGCGGCGGGCGTCCTGCACCGTGACATCAAGCCGGAGAACGTCCTGCTGGGCCCCGGAGGGCCTGCCGACCGGGTCGTCCTCACCGATTTCGGCATCGCCGCGCTCCAGGACACGGGCCGCCTCACGCTGACGGGCCAGCTGGTGGGCTCGCCCGAGTACATGGCACCCGAGCGGGTCTCGGGGGCTGAGCAGGGCCCGCCGTCCGACCTCTGGTCCCTGGGGGCGACGCTGTGCACCGCGCTGCGCGGCAGCTCGCCGTTCGCCCGTGCGTCGGCGCTGAACACGCTGGTCGCTGTCCTGCACGAGGCGCCTGAACTGCCGCCGGAATCAAGCGGGTTGTATCCGTTGCTCGCCGCGCTCCTGGCCAAGGAGCCGCAGCGGCGTCCGGGCCTCGACGAGACGGAGGCGGCCCTGCGGGCGGTGCTCGCGGCACCACCGAGGCCGCGGGAGACATCGGCCGGGCAGGTTCAGACCGCCGACTGGCGGGGCCGCGTCCTGACCGCCCTGGTCCTGCTGGTCGCGGCCGCCGTGGCAGCCGTCATGTTCTTCACCGCGCGCGATCCGGGCGGCACGGAGCCGCCCGGACCGAGCACGCGTCCGCCGACGGTGGCGGGTACGTCGACCACACCACCGTCGGACGGCACCGGCTAGGCGTCGACGCTCACCGTGTCGGGGTCGTTGTCGGTGTCGACACTGCTGTCGGTGTCGACGCGGGGCCGCACCTTCTCGCGTATGACGGAGAACGCCACCACGAACGCCGCGGCGAGCAGCGAGAGCAGCACCTGCTTGCGCCCGGCCTCGTCGGTCAGCATGTAGACGAGCACGAACGAGATCATCGCGATCGTGACCCACGTCAGGTACGGGAAGAGCCACATCTTCACGACGAGCTTCTCCGGCTCCTCGCGCAGGATGATGCCGCGCATCCGCAGCTGCGTGAACGCGATCATCAGCCAGACGAAGAGGGCCACCGCGCCCGACGAGTTCAGCAGGAAGTCGAAGACGGTGTCCTGCCACTGGTAGTTGAACCAGACGGCGACGAAGCCGAAGACGACGGACCCGAGGATCGCGGCCTGCGGCACACCGCGCGAGTTGGTGCGCGCGAAGGCCTTGGGGGCGTCACCGCGCTGGCCGAGCGAGAAGGCCATGCGGGAAGCGGTGTAGAGCCCGGAGTTGAGGCAGGAGAGGACGGCGGTCAGGACGATGACGTTCATGACCTGACCGGCGTGCGGGATGCCGATCGAGTTCAGCGCGGCGACGTACGAACCGTCCTTGAGGATCGACTTGTCGTCCCAGGGCAGCAGCGTGACGACGACGAAGATCGAGCCCAGGTAGAAGACGCCGATACGCCAGATGACGCTGTTCGTCGCCTTGGTGACGGCGCGCTGCGGGTCCTCGGACTCACCGGCGGCCAGCGTGACGATCTCGGAGCCCATGAACGAGAAGACGACCATGAGCACGCCCGTGAGGATGGCGCCCGCGCCGTTGGGCATGAATCCGCCCGCGTCGGTGAGGTGCGCGAATCCGGCGCCGGGGTTGTCGGAGCCGGGCAGCACGCCGAAGACGGCGAGCAGACCGATGATCACGAACCCGCCGATGGCGACGACCTTGATGCCGGCGAACCAGAACTCGAACTCGCCGTAGGAGCCGACCGAGACGAGGTTCGTCAGGGTGAGCACCACCATCACGATGAGCGCCCAGCCCCACTGCGGGACGGCCGGTATCCATCCGTTGAGGATGACGGCGCCGGCGGTGGCCTCCACCGCGAGCACCACGACCCAGAAGAACCAGTACAGCCAGCCGATGGAGAAACCGGCCCAGCGGCCGAGCGCCTGGTCCGCGTAGGTGGAGAAGGAGCCCGATGTGGGCCGTGCGGCGGCCATCTCACCGAGCATCCGCATCACGAGGACGACCATCGTGCCGACGAGGGCGTACGAGACGAGGATGGCGGGCCCTGCGGCGGCGATTCCGGAGCTGGAGCCGACGAAGAGTCCTGCTCCGATGACGCCACCGATGGCGATCATGGAGAGGTGGCGGTTCTTCAGCCCGGCCTTGAGGCCGTCACTGGTGTCTCCAGACTGCGGATCCCCAGGCGTAGGGGGAGTGCTGTCTGCCTTCGCAAGGGAGGGTTGCGAGGTCATGGACGAATCCTTAAGTTCTCGGGTCACGAGCCCCCGCATTCAAACTCAGGGGTGTCCGTGACGGAAGTCCCGACTCCGGATCGTTGTATTCCGGCCCAATGGCCCAGACCTGGGTGACCAAGGCCCGGCCCCCGGTCGCCGCTACCCGCCCCGCGACGTGCCACACTCAGTCGCATGCGCGTGTACCTCGGCTCGGATCATGCCGGCTACGAACTGAAGAACCACCTGGTCGAGTGGCTCAAGAGCCACGGCCACGAGCCCGTCGACTGCGGGCCCCACATCTATGACGCCCAGGACGACTACCCCCCCTTCTGCCTCCGCGCCGCGGAGAAGACGGCGGCGGACGCGTCGTCGCTCGGCATCGTGATCGGGGGCTCCGGCAACGGGGAGCAGATCGCCGCGAACAAGGTGAAGGGGGTCAGGGCCGCCCTCGCCTGGAGCGAGCAGACGGCCGCGCTCGGGCGTGAGCACAACGACGCGAACGTGGTGTCGATCGGCGGCCGGATGCACTCGCGGGAAGAGGCGACGAAGTTCGTCGAGATCTTCCTCTCGACGCCGTACTCGGGTGAGGCCCGTCACACTCGGCGGATCGACATGCTGTCGGCCTACGAGACCACGGGCGAGTTGCCTCCCGTCCCGGCGCACCACCCGCAGGGCTGAGCCCCCGCCGCTCCACCGCACCGTCGATCACCGGCTCCGCCGAGTTCGTCCTCAAACGCCGGACGGGCTGGAAATCCAGCCCGTCCGGCGTTTGGCCTGGGAGGCGCC
>NZ_BAAAUG010000025.1:30818-41751 GCF_039533825.1 Streptomyces rectiviolaceus | reverse complement strand
CCGGCGTTTGAGGACGAGCCCTCAAGGCGATTTGCCCGCACCCACCCCCGGAGGGACCCGTGCCGGAGGGGCACACCATTCACCGCCTCGCGGAGGACCACCGCGCCCGCTTCGAGGGCCGAGGCCCCCTCCGCGTCACCAGCCCGCAGGGCAAGTTCTCCGACAGCGCGGCCCTGCTCGACGGGCAGGAGATGGACACCGCCGAGGCCCACGGCAAGCACCTCTTCCTCGGCTTCGCCGAAACCGGCTGGGTCCACATCCACCTCGGCCTCTTCGGCAAGTACGCGGTCGGTGAGACCCCCGCCCCGCCCCCCACGGACACCCTTCGCCTGCGCCTCCTGAACGACACGTACTACTCCGACCTCCGCGGCCCCACGACCTGCGCCCTCATCACGGACGAGGAGAAGCAGGCGATACACGACCGCCTCGGCCCGGACCCGCTCCGGGAGGCGGACGACCCGGAGAAGGCCTACCGCCGCATCTCCCGCAGCCGCACCACCATCGCCGCGCTCCTCATGGACCAGAAGGTCATCGCGGGCGTCGGCAACGTCTACCGCGCCGAGGTCCTCTTCCGGCACCGCATCGACCCGTACACCCTGGGCAAGGACATCAAGCCCGCCCAGTGGACGGCGATGTGGGAGGACCTGGTCGCCCTGATGCGCGAGGGCGTGCGCCTCAACCGCATCGACACCGTCAGGCCCGAGCACACGCCGGAGGCGATGGGCCGCCCGCCGCGTGTGGACGACCACGGCGGCGAGGTGTACGTGTACCGCAGGGCCACGATGCCCTGCCACATCTGTGGCGGCGAGATCCGCACCGCCGATCTCGCCGCCCGCAACCTCTTCTGGTGCCCGAAGTGCCAGCGCCCCGCCCGTTCCCGCCGGAAGACCGGCTAGAACCCGTGCGGCAGCCACGGCGCGACGTCCGACCCGAAGGCCAGCGCCGCCTCGGCCAGCGCGCCGGGGCGCAGTTCTCGCACCCGGCCCGCGGCCGCGAGTGACGTCAGGGACACGCCGCCGAGGTAGGCCGAGCCCAACTCCCGTACGGACAGGGCGAGATCGGCGTCGTCCTCGGTGCGCTCGCAGGTCGCGCCCTTCAGGTCACCCTTGAGCCGCCAACGCCCCGCGTTCCAGGGGCAGAAGGCGTCCTCGACCTCCAACACCAGGTTCAGCGGCGCCCGGTAGGTGCGTGCCTCAAGGGCGGCGCCCACCTCCACCAGGCGTACGTACAGCGAGTCCCGCACCTGGATCCCGCAGCGCCGCACGTCCGATACGAGCTGCAGCACCGCGTCGTCCGTCGGGCGGCTGTACGCCTCGAGCTTCGACGTCAGGTCGATGTCGAAGAGGAACCGCCACAGCGCCGCGTACGCGGCCGGATCGAGGGCTTCCAGATCGCTCAGCCTGACCGTGCTGTCCATGCCGGAGAAGCCCCCTTCGGGCTTGATCCGGAAGCGCGCGTATCCGACGAGTTCCCCGTCGCGCTCGGCGACCACGCACAGCAGCGGCGACGCGCCGTTCCGCCCGCTCTCCGGGTCGAGCAGGCCGAGCCGCTCCCAGCCGGGCTGCCTGGCCAGCATCCCCGGACGCTCGCTCACCCGTCGTGCGTACAGCGCCTCGCACGCCTCGTGGACGTCGGCGGGCTTGACGTACCGAAGGCGTACGTCATCGGTGCCGGCCGGTACCGACAGGCGCACACGCGTCGTGTCGATCTCGGCCTTCAACTGCTGCGTCGCCGCGCCGTATCCGAACCGTCCGTAGATGGCGGGCTCGGAGGCGGTGAGCACGGCAAGGGACTCGCCCTTCGCACGTACGTCGTCGAGCTGGCGCCGCATCATCGACGTGAGGATCCCCCGCCGCCGGTGCGTCGCCGCGACGCTGACCATCGTCACTCCGGCCGCGTCCACCAGGGAGCCGCCCGGCACGGAGAGGCGGAAGCTGAACGCTCCCGTCGTGCCGACGCAGGTCTCGCCCTCCCAGGTGCCGAAGAAGCGGTCGAACTCGGTCAGCGCGTTCCAGAGCTCGTGCTCCTCCGGGGCCTCGGCGACGCCACCGAAGGCGAGCTCAAGCGTGCCGTAGTACTCGTCCCAGTCTGCCTGGCGCAACTCCCGCAATTCCGTCGTCATATGCCATGCCTACCAGGGTGAAGCGGGCGGAGCGACAGGATTTACGGGGGCTGACAGCATGCCCCTGACGGGGGACAACCGGCACCTCCCGTGCGAAGTGCCTGGCCCGGTGGATAGGGTCCGGGAGCAATGGCAGGCAGGCGAGCGGAAGCCGAGACGTTTACAGCCCGGATGAAGAAGCGGATCCACCGGGCTCGCATAGGGCTGCGCAAATCCGGGGTGGACTACTTCAGAGGCGACGGCTCGGACTGGATCGCCCTCGCCGGTCTGCTCGTCACCATCCCGGTGATCGCCTGCTGCACCATCGTCAACAACGTCTGGTTCTCTCCCTCCGCGCTCGTCCTGCCCATCGTGGCGGGCGGCCTGCTGCTCCGGCCCTCCAGCCTGCTCGGCCTGTACGCGACGGCCGCCGCCGCGCTCATCGTGGAGTCCGTCCAGCTCGGCCCGTACACGGAAGGGGCCTCGCGGGTCACGCCCGGAGTGGTCCTGGTCGTCGCGGCCTGCGGATTCTTCGGGCTGATCATCGCGCAGTTCCGCAGCCGGGTCGGGGTGCCGTGGCGCGGCGGCGGAACGATGCTCTTCGACCTGCGCGAACGTATCCGCGTGCAGAGCAAGTTGCCGAAGCTGCCGCGGGGCTGGCACCGCGAGATGGCCCTGCGGCCTGCGGGCGGGCAGTCCTTCTCGGGCGACTTCGTGGTCGCGGCCCGCACGAACGGCGGCCGCACCCTGGAGGTCGTCCTCACGGACGTCTCGGGCAAGGGCATGGACGCGGGCTCCCGCGCCCTGCTCCTGTCGGGCGCCTTCGGCGGCCTGCTCGGCTCGCTCCCGCCGCACGCGTTCCTGACCGCCGCCAACGGCTATCTCCTGCGCCAGGACTGGGACGAGGGCTTCGCGACCTCCACGCATCTGGTCCTCGACCTGGAGACGGGCGACTACGAACTCTTCACGGCGGGCCACCCGCCGGGCCTCCAGCTCAGCGCGGGCAGCGGCCGCTGGGAGGAGAAGGCCGCGGAGGGCCCCCTCCTGGGGGTCTACGACGGGGCGCAGTTCGACCCGGTGAAGGGCCTCCTGAGTCCCGGCGACGTCCTGATGCTGTTCACCGACGGCATCGTCGAGGCCTCCGACCGCGACATCAGCGAGGGCATCGACCGCCTCACCGGGGAAGCCGACCGCTATGTGGCGGGCGGCTTCCACGGCGCCGCGTGGCATCTGATCGAGGCGGTCGCGAAGGACGTCAACGACGACCGGGCGCTGCTGTTGATCTGCCGGGAGCCGTCAGCGGGCGCCTGACATCGCCGGTTCCGGATCGGGGGCGGCGTCGCGCCCGCCCGGCAGGATCCGGGCCAGCCATTGCGAGCGTCCCGCCGCGAGCGGGCCGAGCACCGCGAGCAGCAGCACGTACCCCGCGATGAAGGGGGAGAGGCGCTCGTCGAGGCCCGCGGTGGCCGCCATCGTCGCCAGGATCAGGGCGAACTCGCCGCGCGCGAGCAGGGTGGTGGAGATGTTCGCCGCGGGTCCCGCCCCGAAACCGTAGATACGCGCGGCACCGAGTCCCGCGAGGACGTTCATGAGCAGCGTCACGGCCACGGCTGCGAGCACCGGCCAGAGCACCACGGGCAGGTCGCCGGGGTCGATCGAGAGCCCGAAGGCGAAGAAGAAGATCGCCCCGAACGCGTCCCGCAGGGGGTGCACGAGCTTGCGGATGCGCTCGCCGGACGTCGTGCTGCCCAGCATCAGACCCACCATGAACGCGCCGATCGCGTCCGCGACCCCGAACCACTCCGAGACCCCGGCCACGAAGACCGCGGCTCCGAGGAAGGAGATGACGAGCAGCTCGTCGTCACGGGTGTCCATGAGCCGCCCGACGACCTTCGTGCCGAAGCGCGCCACGAGGGCGAGCAGCAGCAGGAAGCCGAACGCTTTGCCACCGTCCATGACGGCCGCCGCGAGGCTGTCGGCGCCGGACAGGACGGGCTGCAGCGCGGCCAGATAGAGCGCGAGAAAGATGTCCTCGACGACGATGATGCCGAGGATCGGCTTGGTCTCGGGATTGCCGAGCCGACCGGTGTCCACCAAGACCTTGGTGACGATCGCCGACGACGAGATGCCGAGCACCCCGGCGAGGACCAGCGCCTCGGAGGTGCCCCAGCCGAGGGCGAATCCGAAGCCCAGGCCCGCGCCGACGTTCAGCGCGAGATACGTCCCGCCGGCGAGGGCCATCTTGCGGCCGCCCGTCTTGAGGTCGTCCATGTGGAACTCGAGGCCCAGGTAGAAGAGCAGAAGCACCAGGCCGAGCGCCGAGAGCATTTCCAGGTCGTGGGGGTCGGAGACCAGGACCACGCCGGGGGTGTGGGGGCCGAGGAGGATCCCGGCCAGGATGAAGAGCGGAATGGTGGGGAGTCCGATGCGGCCGCCCACGCGGGCGAGCACGGCGGCGGCGAGAAAGGCGCCGCCCATGGCTATCAGGGTGTCTGCGTGTCCGATGGGCCCGTTCCTCCTGGTAGTCGGCGACGCACCGCCTGCCACCAATGGCAAAGGGAGCGTCAAGAACGCGTCAATAGTTAGCTTACCAAACGATTTACGCGGCACCTGTGCCGTACGCACACCAGCTCTCTGCGGGGGCTATCCCCACCCCCGATTCGCCGGGGGACCTCATGGTCCACAGAGCCCCCGAATCCGTACGTTCGAGGCATCACCTACGGAAGGCGGAGAGAGCCATGGGGCTGCGGCGCAAGAAGGAAGCAATCGGAGGACCGGTGCCCCCGATGCCCGGCGAGGCACCCCGCGGCCCCGACGGCGCCGACTGGGCCGTCGAACTGCGCGGAGTACGCCGTAAGTACGGCAGGGGCTCCGGCGCCGTGCACGCCCTCAGCGGCATCGACCTCGCCCTGGAGCGCGGCAGCTACACCGCGGTCATGGGCCCGTCGGGCTCCGGCAAATCCACGTTCCTGCAGTGCGCGGCAGGCCTTGACCGGCCCAGCGAGGGCACGGTGCACCTGGGCGGCACGGAGATCACGTCCATGAGCGAGAACAAGCTGACCGCGCTGCGCCGCACCCGCCTCGGCTTCGTCTTCCAGGCCTTCAACCTGCTGCCCTCGCTGACCGTCGAGCAGAACGTCGTCCTGCCGATGCGCCTCGCGGGCCACCGCCCCGACCGCCGCAGGGCCGCCGACATGCTCAGCCGCGTCGGCCTCGGCGGCGACAAGCACAAGCGCCGCCCCGGCGAGCTCTCCGGAGGCCAGCAGCAGCGCGTCGCCATCGCCCGCGCCCTGGTCACGAACCCGGACGTGATCTTTGCGGACGAGCCGACCGGCGCCCTGGACACCACCACGGCCGCCGAGATCCTCACCTTGCTCCGCTCGGCCGTCGACGGCATGGGCGCCACGGTCGTCATGGTCACCCACGACCCGGCCGCCGCGGCCTACGCGGACCGGGTCCTCTTCCTCGCGGACGGCGCGATCGTGGACCGCCTGGAACGCGCGTCGGCGGCACAGATCGCGGCCCGCATGACGACGCTCACGGCGCCTGCGTACGCGACAGCGGCGGCGTAGCCCGCACCTGCGCCCCGCCGGGCGCCCCGCCCCTATACCGACTCCGGAGAATCCCGATGCCCAACGGCCTCGCCCGCGCCGCCGTCCGCTTCAAACCCGCCGCCTTCGTGGGCACGTTCGTCGCGCTGATGATGGCCGCGATGATCGTGTCGGCCTGCGGCATCCTCCTGGAGACGGGGGTACGCGCATCGGTGCCGCCCACGCGCTACGCCGACGCCCCCGTGGTGGCCGCCGCCGACCAGCGGGCCCACTTCGTCACGGGCAGCGGCGACAGCCGCTCCGAGTCGGCCACACCGCTGCCCGACCGGGCCAGGATCGACAACTCCCTGGTGGCGAAGGCGGGTTCGGTGCCCGGCGCGCGCACCGCCGTCGCGGACGTCACCTTCCCGGTGCGCTCCGGCGCCAAGAGCGTCACCGCGCACGGCTGGGGCTCCACGTCCTTCACCGGCGAGAAGCTGACCGCGGGCCGCGCCCCGCACCCCGGCGAGGTCGTCATCGCCGCGCCCGGCGCGTCCGTCGGCGAGCACACCACGCTCACCACGGCCGACGGGCCGCGCGACTTCCGGATCTCCGGCACCGTCAAGGCCGGGCAGGGCGCACCCACCGCCTGGTTCGCCGACTCCGACGCCCTGCGCCTCTCCGGCCACCCCGACCGCGTCGACGCCATCGCCGTCCTGCCCAAGGACGGCGTCACGGACGACGCCCTCAAGTCCCAGGTGGCGCACGCCCTGGGCGGCAAGGCCGACGTCCACACCGGCGACGACCGCAGCGAGGCCGAGGGCTCCGAACTCGCCTACGCGCAGGAGATGCTCACCGGGATCGGCGGCTCCTTCGGCGGCATCGCAGCCATGGTCGCCATGTTCACCGCGGCGGGCACCGTGGCACTCTCCGTCGGCCAGCGGGCCCGTGAGTACGCGCTGCTGCGTGCCATCGGCACGACGCCCCGCCAGATCCGCCGCACCATCGCCACGGAGGCCCTGCTCGTCGCACCCGTCGCGGGAGCGGTCGGTGTGCTGCCCGGAATCGCCCTGGCAGGCTGGTGGTTCGGCCAGCTGAAGGAGAAGGGCGCGATCCCCGATGCCCTGGACCTGTCGGTCTCCTTCATCCCCCTCGTCTCGGCCGTCGGCGTCGCCGTCGTCACCGCACTGGTCTCCGGCTACATGGCGGCCCGCCGCCCCTCCCGCATCAGGCCGGGCCAGGCACTGAGCGAGTCCTCGGTGGAGCGCCTGCGCTTCGGCTGGATCCGTACGCCCCTTGGCATCGCGGCGGCCGTCGGCGGCTGCGTCCTGTCCGGGGTCGCCTCCTCCATGACGGGTGACGACGCGGCCAACGTGGCGCTCGGCATCGTCATGCTGTTCATGCTCGCCGTGGCCCTGCTCGGCCCGCTGGTGGCTCGCGCCTGCGCGGCCCTCTTCGGACTTCCGCTGCGCGGCGCGGGAGCCTCGGCCTCGCTCGCGGCGGCCAACTCCCGTACGAACGCGCGCCGTCTGGCATCGGCGATCACTCCGATCGTCCTCGCGATGGCGTTCTCATCGACCCTCGTCTTCATGCACACCAGCGAGGACCGGGTGGCCGCCGACCAGCAGCGCGAGGGCATCACGGCGGACCACATCCTCTCCGCGTCGGGAGCGGGAGCGACCCCCGACGGGGTGACCGAGGCCGCGCGGACCCCGGGAGTCACCTCGGCCGTGGGCCTCCTGAAGACCTCCGTCCTGGTGCCGGTGGGCTCGGGCGGCGACCGGTGGCTGGAGTCCGCGTCGACGCAGGGGGTGACGGGCTCGTCCCGTGACCTCGCCATGGTCCAGGACCTGGGCGTCAGGACGGGCACGATGGCCTCGCTCGGCAAGGGCGAGATCGCCGTCGACGCGAAGCTGGCGGACACCGCGAACGTGAGGACGGGCGAGCGCCTGGCACTGCGCATGCCGGACGGTACGAAGGCGTCGCCGAAGGTGGTGGCCACGTACGACCGGGGCCTTGGCCTCTCCCAGGTCACCCTCCCCGCGGCGGACTTGAAGCAGCACGTGACCTCGTCCTTCTCCTCGGAGATCTGGACGAGGGGTTCGGCACCGGCGGCCCTCACCTCCCTCGGCACGCTCCAGGACCGCGACGCCTACACCACCGCCCAGTCCACGGACCGCGCGGTCAACGCCTGGGCGAACACGGTGATGGCGGCCGTACTCGGCGGCTTCGCGGCCATCGCAGCGGCCAACACCCTGGTGATGACGGTCCTTGACCGCCGCCGAGAGCTCGGCACATTGCGCCTGATCGGCTCTACGCGGCGCCAGGTGATGGTGATGCTGAGGTGGGAGGCGCTCCTTGTCGCAGGCGCGGGCATCGTGATCGGCTCGGCAATCGCGATGGCGACGCTGGTCCCGATGATGAACGGCCTGACGGGAGAGTCCCCGTACATCCCGCCACTCCTGTACGGATCCTTCGCGGGCGCGGCACTGGCCCTGGGCCTGGCGGCGACCGCCTTGCCGGCGAGGGCGGCGCTGCGGGAGCAGGGCTGACTTTCCGGACGGGCTGATCTATCAGCCCGTCCGGCGTTTGAGGACGAACTCGGCGAAGCCGGTGATGACGTCCACCAAGGCCCCCGAGCCAGAGCGGCCCGCGGCGGAGCCGCAATTAGATACAGCCGGGAAGGGGCGGGGTTGGGGAAAGAATCTCCTCATGAATCCCAGCCACACACTGACACTCGCCGAGGTGGAAGCGGTAGCCCGCCAGGCCCACGCCACCCAAACAGACAAAGCGGGCCGCCCCTACACAGAGCACCTGCAAGCCGTGGCCCAGGGCGTCCACGCCAGAAACGGCTCGCAGGAACAGATCGCCGCGGCCTGGCTCCACGACGCCATCGAGGACAACGCACTCACCGAGGAGTGGCTGGAGGCGGCAGCCCTGACCCCGTACACGAAGGCCATCGTGCACGCCCTCACCAAACAACCGAGCGAGCCCCCGGAGACGTACGCCGCCCGCATCCTCGAAACCCCCGGCGCCCGCCTGGTCAAGGAGGCGGACCTGGCCCACAACGCGAATCCGGCCCGCCTAGCAGAGCTAGACGGGCCGACCCGCACTCGCCTCACGGCGAAATACGCCAACATGCGCGCCCTGTTGGGCATTGAGCCCGGGCACTGAGCCCCGGGGCTAGAACCGGCTAGGAAGAGGACTTGGCCCGCTCCCGGGCCAACGCCGCGGCATCCCGCTTGAACGCCCACTCCATCTTCGGCTCCATGGCGAAGCGGAACATCCGCTGCACCGGAGGCGTACAGAGAAGCGTCACCACCGCCGCGGCCACCAGCGACACGAGCACCTCGCCCGCGGGCTGGTGCATCCATTCGTAGTCGTCGAACCAGCCCCAGAAACGCGAGCCCTTGGCGAGGAAGCCGTGCAGCAGGTAGCCGTACAGCGTGCCCGCGCCGAGCACCGTGAACCACATCTTCCGGCGCGGAACCCACGCGAAGAAGCAGGCGGTCAGGATGGCGGAGCAGCCGAACAGCGCCAGCGTCATCACGACACCGGCCCACCACGGCGCACCCAACTCCTGGGCGCTGTCCCGGCGGTAGAACCATGCCGAGGTCATCCGCGGCCCTGCCCAGTACGCGAGGAGCAGCGCGCTCGCGAAGATCGGGATGGAGAGCAGCCGCACCTCGCGGCGCCGCACCAGCTGGAAGTACTCGGGCTTCATGAACAGGCCGAGCACGAAGAAAGGCAGGAACTGCAGCACACGCTGCAGATCGAGGTCGTCACCGATGTCCGGCGAGATCGTCGCGAGCACGGCGATGGCGAGCGCGAGCGGAATCGGCCAGCGCACCAGCTTCCACAGCGGGGTCGTCAGCCGCCAGACGAAGAGCGCGACCAGGAACCAGGTGAGGTACCAGGGGTCGAGCAGACTGATCGGCTGCGTCGGATCGTCGTCCGCGTAGCGCTTGAAGAAGGTGTACGCGACTTCGAAGATGACGTACGGCACGGCGATGCCGGTCACCAGGCGCTTGAGGCGGTCGGACCGCATGTCGAAGCTGCGCGAGAAGTAGCCGGAGATGAGGATGAACGCCGGCATGTGGAAGGTGTAGACGGTCATGTACAGCGCCTCTGCGGCGCGGCTGCCGTCCGTCAACGGCTCCCAGGCGTGCGCCATCGCGACGAGGACGATCGCCAGGTACTTGGCGTTGTCGAAGAACGAGTCGCG
This sequence comes from Streptomyces rectiviolaceus, assembly GCF_039533825.1. Classification (NCBI taxonomy): domain Bacteria; kingdom Bacillati; phylum Actinomycetota; class Actinomycetes; order Kitasatosporales; family Streptomycetaceae; genus Streptomyces; species Streptomyces rectiviolaceus. The sequence continues at coordinate 31,895 of NZ_BAAAUG010000025.1, read as the reverse complement.
CTGCTTGGCGGGTTGACCCGTGGGGGCGGATCTTTCCGCGGAGCCGGTGGGCCCCGTGGAGCCGGGTCGAGCGGTGGTGCCGGCCGGGGCGTGGGGAACGGTCGCGGCCATGGTGGACTGGGGGGCGCGGGGGCCTGGTACTCCGTCCGCCGGTACATGTGCCGGGGGGAGCGGCGCCCGGTGGCGGCCGTGCGGTTGAACCGAGTTCGTCACAGGCCCTCCCACCAAGAGCTAGGTGAGACGATCCGGGACCGCACTGCGCTTGCGGGGATGGTGGCAGCGTGGAACATCTGAGGCACCCTAGCGTCGCTTGCGTGTATTCGTAAAACCCTCAACTCGGCTGTCATCTCAATCACAGACGGTTCAGGTCTATTGAGGTCCCGAGTACCCGGGAATGACCAAAGTCGACATGGAGATTCAACTCCTGTCATCCTCGATACGCTGATCCGAATGTCCATTACGTCACCACTCATCCCCCTTAAACGTCGCATAACGCCCGCAGGCGACTCTGGTGAAATGTCCGGTTGATTGGCCCTTTGTGCGGCCGGTGGTGTGCGTCCGGCAACAATTCGAATTTCCGGCGAACGAGTTGTGTGGCGATGGAAACGATCAAGCCGAATTAGTGACCGCGCGCGTGCTTCGAATTGCCGTGCGGGGGCGCGGTGTTGGTGTACCCCAAGGGCGCCCACGTGTGCCGGGCTCATGGCGGGCACGTGTGGCCTTGGCCGACGATGTGTCACCGGCCGCATACGGAAGGCGCGTTGGTGGCACGATGGTTCTGGCGGGGGTGTGCGGGGTCGTACCCCCCGGGCCGGGGAGAGACCGACCTAGGGTGTGATCAGTGTGGCCATTTCGCTGTCAGTGGTGTTGCTGTTGGCGATCATCCTCATCGTGCTGATCCGCGGAGGATCGATCAAAGCGGGGCCCGCGGTCGTCGCGGTGCTCTTCGGGTTCTTCCTCGCCTCAACTGGAATGGCCCCCTCCATAAACCGCTTCCTCAATGAAGTGGCCGAGACCATCAACTCGATCAGCTTCTGAGCGCCGCCGGGGCGCCCCGTGAACGCACAAAAGCCTCCG
>NZ_BAAAUG010000025.1:0-30809 GCF_039533825.1 Streptomyces rectiviolaceus | reverse complement strand
GCCCCGGAGGCCACAGAGCGGGTGACGGGAATCGAACCCGCGTAGCTAGTTTGGAAGACTAGGGCTCTACCATTGAGCTACACCCGCACAGCTCGCGCCGCAGTGCATTTTGCAGTCCATCTTGCAGTACATCGAGGACACTGCTGGTCAGCGACCGCGGCACGGCAAGCATCGTAGCGGGTCGGACGCCCTCCCCGCACACCCCGTACGTACCCGCGATTAACCGGGCGCCGCACTGCCTGCGGGCATGTACCCTACGTGTCGCACCGACGGGGTGTGGCGCAGCTTGGTAGCGCGTCCGCTTTGGGAGCGGAAGGCCGTGGGTTCAAATCCCGCCACCCCGACCAGCAGGATCTCTCCAGATCAGACCGGCGATCAGCCTCACGTACGGCTTCGCAAGATCGCATTGTGGGTCGGCTCCCGCTTGCCGTTACTATGCAAGCTGTGTGCCCGTGTGTCTCTGAGCCGGGCTCAATCCCAAGAAGTCAGCCCCAAGGAGACCGAACCGTGAAGAGCGCCGTGGAGACCCTGAACCCGACCCGGGTTCGGCTCACTGTTGAGGTGCCCTTCGAGGAGCTCAAGGACAGCCTCGACGCGGCCTACAAGAAGATCAACCAGCAGGTCACGGTGAAGGGCTTCCGCAAGGGCAAGATCCCGGCCCGAGTCATCGACCAGCGGTTCGGCCGTGGCGCCGTCCTCGAAGAGGCCGTCAACGACGCGCTCCCGAAGTTCTACACCGAGGCCGTGAACGAGGCCGAGCTCAACGTCCTGGGCCAGCCCGAGGTGGACATCACCGAGCTGAAGGACAACGAGACCCTCAACTTCACCGCTGAGGTCGACATCCGTCCCGCGATCGAGATCCCGGACTACTCCGGCATCGAGGTCGAGGTGGACGCGGTCGAGGTCAGCGACGAGGACGTCGAGAAGGCCGTCGAGGAGCTCCGTGAGCGCTTCGCGTCCACCTCGCCGGTCGAGCGTGCCGCCGAGGACGGCGACGTCGTGACGATCGACCTGGAGGCCAAGGTCGAGGGCGAGGTCCTGGAGGACGGCGTCGCGTCCGGCGTCTCCTACACGATCGGCTCCGGCGAGCTCCTCGAGGGCATCGACGAGGCCGTCAAGGGCCTGGAGGCCGGTGGCGAGGCCACCTTCACCTCCGAGCTCAAGGGCGGCTCGGCGGCCGGCAAGGAGTCCGAGGTGACCGTCAAGGTCACCCAGGTCGCCGCCCGTGAACTGCCCGCCCTGGATGACGACTTCGCGCAGCTCGCGTCGGAGTTCGACACCCTGGACGAGGTCAAGGCGGACAGCCGTAAGCGCCTCGAGAACATGAAGCAGTACGACCAGGCGACGCAGGCCCAGGAGCGTGTCCTGGAGAAGCTGCTCGAGCTGGTCGAGGTCCCCGTCCCCGAGAAGCTCCTCGCGGACGAGATCGAGACCCGCAAGCACAACCTGGTGAACCACCAGCTCGGCCAGATGGGCCTCGACCTCGAGAAGTACCTGGAGATCCAGGGCAAGACCGAGGAAGAGTTCGACGCCGAGACCAAGGAGCAGGCCGAGAAGGGCATCAAGACGCAGTTCGTCCTTGACGAGCTCGTCAACAAGGAGAAGCTGAACGTGAACCAGGAGGAGCTCACCGAGCACCTCATGCGTCGCGCGCAGTCCTCCGGCATGTCCCCCGACCAGTTCGCCCAGGCCGTCGTAGAGGGCGGCCAGGTCCCGATGCTGGTCGGCGAGGTCGCCCGCGGCAAGGCCCTCGCGGTCGTCGTGGAGGCCGCGACGGTCAAGGACACGAACGGCGAGATCGTGGACCTCGACGACGAGGACGAGACCGCCGAGACGGTCGAGGCCTCCTCCGAGGATGCGGCTGCCGAGTCGGCTGACGCCGCCGAGGAGAAGACCGAGGCCTGAGCCTCGCTCTGACGCACGTACGACAGGCCCCCGGGATCTCGATCCCGGGGGCCTGTCGCGCCCTTAGGGGCGCGGGGAACTGCGCGAGCAACCACGTACAAGCCGCACCCGCCATCGGGCGGCACGCGGCAGACGCGCCTGCGACAGCATGGGGGCGGGCCGCGCAGTTCCCCGCGCCCCTGACGGGGCCCTGACGGGGCCCTGACGGGGCCCTGACGCGCCCCGGGGCAACCCCGGGACCCCGCTCAAGGCGCCCCCGCCAGAACCTGCGCTCACAGCGAACAGTCACCTTTGCGGGATTCCCCGGACGGGGCTGAGCGTTAGGGTCCATGAATACGAGGGCAGGGGAGTCCCCGAAGCCGTCCCGGAGCGGCGAGCACGCGGGGTCCCAAGCCTCAGAAGAAGACGTGAGACGGCCCGGCGCCGTCGTAAGACGAGCAGGTGGATACGTGACGAATCTGATGCCCTCCGCCGCCGGCGACCCCTCCATCGGTGGTGGCCTCGGCGACCAGGTCTACAACCGGCTGCTCGGCGAGCGGATCATCTTCCTCGGCCAGGCCGTGGACGACGACATCGCCAACAAGATCACGGCGCAGCTGCTGCTCCTTGCCGCTGAGCCGGACAAGGACATTTTCCTTTACATCAACAGCCCTGGTGGATCCATCACGGCCGGCATGGCGATCTACGACACCATGCAGTACATCCAGAACGACGTGGTGACGATCGCGATGGGCATGGCGGCCTCGATGGGCCAGTTCCTGCTCAGCGCCGGCACGCCCGGCAAGCGCTTCGCGCTGCCGAACGCCGAGATCCTGATCCACCAGCCCTCCGCCGGACTCGCGGGCTCCGCGTCGGACATCAAGATCCACGCCGAGCGGCTGCTTCTCACCAAGAAGAAGATGGCGGACCTCACCGCGTTCCACACGGGCCAGACCGTCGAGCAGGTCACCCGCGACTCGGACCGAGACCGCTGGTTCGACCCGCTGGAGGCCAAGGAGTACGGCCTCATCGACGACATCATGCCCAACGCGGCCAGCATGCCGGGCGGCGGCGGCACCGGAGCCTGAGCATCACCGCTCAGCCCTTCCGAAGCCGACCCAGCCCACGCTCCTCAGGAGACCTACAGAGATGAAGAACAACCCCGGCAGCGGCCTCTACGAGCCCACCCAGGCCGAGTACACCGGCCCGACCGCCGAATCCCGCTACGTCATCCCGCGCTTCGTCGAGCGCACCTCGCAGGGCGTGCGTGAGTACGACCCGTACGCGAAGCTCTTCGAGGAGCGCGTGATCTTCCTCGGCGTGCAGATCGACGACGCGTCGGCCAACGACGTCATGGCGCAGCTCCTGTGCCTGGAGTCGATGGACCCCGACCGCGACATCTCGATCTACATCAACAGCCCCGGTGGCTCCTTCACGGCGCTCACGGCCATCTACGACACGATGCAGTTCGTGAAGCCCGACGTGCAGACGGTCTGCATGGGCCAGGCCGCGTCCGCCGCCGCCGTGCTCCTCGCGGCCGGTACGCCGGGCAAGCGCATGGCGCTCCCGAACGCGCGCGTCCTGATCCACCAGCCCTACAGCGAGACGGGCCGTGGTCAGGTCTCCGACCTGGAGATCGCCGCGAACGAGATCCTCCGGATGCGCGCGCAGCTGGAGGAGATGCTGGCCAAGCACTCCACGACGCCGATCGAGAAGATCCGCGACGACATCGAGCGCGACAAGATCCTCACTGCCGAGGACGCGCTGGCGTACGGCCTGGTCGACCAGATCATCTCCACCCGGAAGATGAACAACGCCTCGGTCGTCTGACGCAGCGCTGTAGCATCTGCCGTTCCTTGGCGCGGTTCACGACAAAGTGAACCGTGCCAAGGGGGGCCCGAACGGGGGGCCAGGCAAGGTACCGTCGGATATGAGGCACCAGGAGTCGCTGAACGTGGCGTCTCCCAGGCGAAGGGGAAGCACCTCGTGGCACGCATCGGTGACGGCGGCGATCTGCTCAAGTGCTCGTTCTGCGGGAAGAGTCAGAAGCAGGTCAAGAAGCTCATCGCAGGTCCCGGTGTGTACATCTGCGATGAGTGCATCGACCTCTGCAACGAGATCATCGAGGAAGAGCTCGCGGAGACGAGCGAGGTGCGGTGGGAGGAACTCCCCAAGCCTCGCGAGATCTACGAATTCCTCGAGGGGTACGTCGTGGGCCAGGAGCCCGCGAAGAAAGCCCTCTCGGTAGCGGTCTACAACCACTACAAGCGGGTCCAGGCCGGGGAGACCGGCGGCGCGCAGGGCCGTGACGACGCGATCGAACTCGCGAAGTCCAACATCCTGTTGCTCGGCCCGACCGGCTCCGGCAAGACGCTGCTCGCGCAGACGCTCGCGCGCATGCTGAACGTCCCGTTCGCCATCGCGGACGCGACGGCGCTCACGGAGGCGGGCTATGTCGGCGAGGACGTCGAGAACATCCTCCTGAAGCTCATCCAGGCCGCTGACTACGACGTCAAGAAGGCCGAGACGGGCATCATCTACATCGACGAGATCGACAAGGTCGCCCGCAAGAGCGAGAACCCGTCGATCACGCGCGATGTCTCGGGCGAGGGTGTCCAGCAGGCCCTGCTCAAGATCCTGGAAGGCACGACGGCTTCGGTGCCCCCGCAGGGCGGCCGCAAGCATCCGCACCAGGAGTTCATCCAGATCGACACGACGAACGTGCTCTTCATCGTGGGCGGCGCGTTCGCCGGCCTCGAGAAGATCATCGAGTCGCGGGCGGGCGCCAAGGGCATCGGCTTCGGCGCCACGATCCACTCCAAGCGCGAGCTTCAGGAGAAGGACCGGTTCGAGGACATCATGCCGGAGGACCTGGTGAAGTTCGGGATGATCCCGGAGTTCATCGGCCGCCTCCCCGTGATCACCTCGGTCCACAACCTGGACCGCGAGGCCCTGCTCCAGATCCTGGTGGAGCCGCGCAACGCACTCGTGAAGCAGTATCAGCGCCTGTTCGAACTCGACGGCGTGGAGCTGGACTTCGAGCGCGAGGCGCTCGAGGCCATCGCCGACCAGGCGATCCTGCGCCAGACCGGCGCGCGAGGCCTGCGCGCCATCATGGAGGAGGTCCTCCAGTCGGTGATGTACGAGGTCCCGTCCCGCAAGGACGTGGCCCGTGTCGTCATCACGGCGGACGTCGTCCACTCGAACGTGAACCCGACACTGGTGCCGCGGGATGCGCGGGGGCCGGGGTCAGGGGAGCAGAAGTCCGCGTAGTTTCCAGGCCTACGTGAAAGGGGCGCCCGGCGATTTCGATCGCCGGGCGCCCCTTCTCGTTGAACGGCTCTACTCCATCGCCTACTTGACCTCGACCGCCTACTTGACCTCGACGCGGACGTCGTCACGCAGGTTGGTCACCAGGCTGGCGACGTTCTCCAGGGCGATCTCCTTGCCGCTCGCGGTCGAGGCGACATCGGAGTAGGCGGCGTACGCGACGGTGCTGTGGTCGCCCCAGACGCACAGGGGCGTCTGGAAGGTGTTGGGCATGCTGTCGTCGTCCCCGCTGACGTCGCCCATGTCGAACTCGGCCTTCTGGCACTTCATGATGCCGTTCTCGAAGCCGTCCGGAGTGAACTCCTCGGGGCTGCCGATGAGCTTCATGCCGCCGGGCTTCCCGGAGTTCTTCTCCATCTCGGCGAACATGGCGTCGACGACCTTCTCCGGGTCGTCGATCTCGCCGTACACGCCGGAGTAGTTGAGGGACTTCATGGTCGAGCCCTCGCCGTAGTTGTACGCGGCGTAGGCGTCCTTGGGATTGCTGACGCCCTGCTTCTCCAGGTCCTTCAGGTCGCTCGACGACATACCGCCACCGCTGCCGGACGAGTCCTTCTTGTACTCACCGCCGAGGACGGACGCGGGCGCCGTCAGCTTGTACGTCTTGCCGTCATCGGCGACGGAGCCGCTGTCCTTCCCGGCGGTGAACCACCAGACACCGGCGCCTATCGCGGCAACCGCGACGACGGCGCTGACGATGAACCCGGCCTTCTTGCCGCCGCCCTGGGGGGAAGGCGGCGGAACCTGCCCGTACGGAGCGTGCGGCGGCTGCCCGTACGGGCCCTGAGGCTGCTGGGGGTAGCCATAGCCGGGCTGCGGGGCAGGGGGCTGCTGCTGGCTGCCGTAGGGCCCCTGCTGGCCGTAGGGGCCGGGCTGCTGCGGCGGCTGACCGCCGTACGGCCCAGGCTGGTTGTAGCTCATTACGTGGCTTCTCCTCGGCCGTCAGAGCTTGACGCGGACTTCCTTGCGGAACTTGGCCGTCTTCTCCGCGGCCTCGTCCAGGTCGGCGCTCTTGCCGGCCATCGCGTTCGCCACGTCCGTGGTGATCACGATGCCGAGCGTGCTCTTGTCGCCCCAGATGCAGGTCGCCATCGACATGTTGCTCGGGCCCGCACTGCTGCCGCCCGTCGACGAGGAGCCGGAGCCCAGGTTGAACTTCATCTCCTGGCACTTCATCACCGCGCCGTCGAGCCCGGCGGGGCTGTACGACTTGGGGCTGCCGACCAGCGTCATCGACTCGCCGCTGCTGTCGCCCTCCTTGGCGTTCTTCTCCGCCTCGACGAACATCGCGTCGACGACCTTCTCCGGGTCGGCTATGTCGCCGTAGACGCCGTTGAACTGCAGGATCTTCTGCGACAGCGGGTTGTCCTCGGTCCCCGACTGGTACTGGCCCGTCACGTCCGTGGCGTTCTTCACGCCGTGCTTCTCGGCTTCCTTGATGTCGCTGGAGGTCATGCCGCTGTCGCTGCCGGCCTCCTTGTTGAGCTTGTACTCGGAGAGGACCGTCGCCGGTGTCGTCAGCTTGTGCGGTCCGTCGTCCTTGATGCCGCCACCGTCGCCACCACCCCCCGCCACGTTCGAGGAGCCGCCGCCCTTGCCCTTGTCGTCGTCACCGCCCGCGAAGACGAAGTAGCCGCCGACGGCCACCGCGGCGACCGCGACCACGGAGGCGATGATGATGCCGGTCTTCTTGCCGCCGCCCTGCGGGGGCGGCGGCGGGACCTGGCCGTAGGGAGCCTGCGGCTGCTGGCCGTACGGGCCCGGCTGCTGAGGCTGGCCGTAGGGCCCCGGCTGCTGCGGGGGAACGCCCTGCGGAGCCTGCGGAGGGTAGCCGTAGCCGGGCTGGGGTGCCTGCGGCTGCTGGCCGTAGGGGCCCGGCTGCTGGGGCTGCTGGCCGCCGTACGGGCCTGGCTGGTTGTAGCTCATGACGTGGGTTCCCCCTGTGCGTGCTTATGTGTTTCGAACATCCTGACGGAAGCAGCCCCGGCCGTGGCGACCGGGGCTGCTGAGTGCGGTGTGACGCCGTCAGGCGTCAGGACTTGACGCGAACTTCCTTGCGGAACTTCGACGTCGTGTCCGCGGCGTCCTCCAACGAGGCGCTCTTGCCGGTCATGGCGCTCGCCATGTCGACCGGGATCACGATACCGAGGGTGCTGTTGTCACCCCAGATGCAGACCGGCATGCGGATCGACTTGGGGCCGGAGCCGCCGCCCTTGATCTCCGTCTCCTGGCACTTGAGGACCGCGCCGTCCGCGTCGAAGCTCTTCGGGCTGCCGATCAGCTTGCCGGTGGAGGAGCTCTCCTTCGTGGACTCCGTCTTCATCTTGTCGAACATTCCGTCGACGACCTTGGACGGGTTGTCGATCTCGCCGTAGACGCCCATGAACTTGATCATCTTCTGCGCCAGCGGGTTGCTCTTGTCGCCCGACTGGTACTCGGCGTCCACGGGCTTGCCGTTCTTGACGCCGTCCTTTTCGGCCCGCTCCATGTCGTCGTCGCTGAAGCCGTCGTCGGTCGTGGCCTGCTTCTTGTACTCGGAGAGGACCGTCTCGGGCGTGACCAGCTTGTGCGCGCCGTCGTCCGCCACCGCCGAGTTGCCCGCCGACGAGGAGCTGTCGTCCTTGCCCGCCGTGAACCACCAGATGCCGCCGCCGATCGCGGCGAGCGCGACGACCGCGCCGATGATGAGGCCGGTCTTCTTGCCGCTGCCGCCACCCGCGGGCGGGGGCGGCGGAACCTGTCCGTACGGGCCCTGCTGCCCCTGGTCGTACGGACCCGGCTGCTGCGGCTGGCTGTAGCCGCCCTGCTGCGGGGGGACACCCTGCGGCGCCTGCTGGGGGTAGCCGTAGCCGGGCTGGGGTGCCTGCGGCTGCTGGCCGTAGGGGCCAGGCTGACCCGGCTGCTGCCCGTAAGGACCGGGCTGCTGGGGCTGCTGCCCGCCGTACGGGCCAGGCTGGTTGTGACTCATTGCGTGGGTTCCCCTCCGAACGCTTATGTGTTCCCGACATCCTGTACGAAGGCAGCGGCGCCGTGTGGCTCCCGGCCGCAACCGTTACTCAAGAATCCGGTTTCGGGACGGGTCTGTGACACCTCTAAACTGGCCCGGTGACCGAGAACACTCAGCAGCAGAATCCAGCGCCCACCACCGAACTGCCGACCCAGTACGCGCCGGCCGAGGTAGAGGGGACGCTGTACGAGCGCTGGGTAGAACGCGGCTACTTCTCCGCCGACGCGGCGAGCGAGAAGCCCCCGTACACCGTCGTCATCCCGCCGCCGAACGTCACGGGCTCCCTGCACCTCGGGCACGCCTTCGAGCACACGCTCATCGACGCCCTCACCCGCCGCAAGCGCATGCAGGGCTTCGAGACGCTGTGGCAGCCGGGCATGGACCACGCGGGCATCGCCACGCAGAACGTCGTCGAGCGCGAGCTCGCCAAGGAGGGCAAGTCCCGCCACGACCTGGGGCGCGAGGAGTTCATCGAGCGCGTCTGGAAGTGGAAGGGCGAGTCCGGCGGGCAGATCTCCGGGCAGATGCGCCGCCTCGGCGACGGCGTCGACTGGTCGCGTGAGCGGTTCACGATGGACGAGGGCCTCTCGCAGTCCGTCCAGACCATCTTCAAGAAGCTCTACGACGACGAGCTGATCTACCGCGCCGAGCGCATCATCAACTGGTGCCCGCGCTGCCTGACCGCGATCTCGGACATCGAGGTCGAGTATCAGGACGACGACGGCGAGCTGGTCTCGCTGAAGTACGGCGACGGGGACGAGGCCGTCGTCGTCGCCACCACCCGCGCCGAGACGATGCTCGGTGACACCGCCATCGCCGTCCACCCCGACGACGAGCGGTACAAGCACCTCGTCGGCAAGCTGATCAAGCTGCCGCTGACCGACCGCTCGATCCCGGTCGTCGCGGACGAGCACGTCGACCCCGAGTTCGGCACGGGCTGCGTCAAGGTGACCCCGGCGCACGACCCGAACGACTTCGAGATCGGCCAGCGCCACGACCTGCCGAACATCGCGGTCATGGACGAGCACGCCGTGATCACGGTTCCGGGCCCCTTCCAGGGGCTCGACCGGCTCGAAGCCCGTAGCGCCATCGTCGGTGCCCTGCGCGCCGAGGGCCGCATCGTCGCCGAGAAGCGTCCGTACTCGCACTCGGTCGGCCACTGCTCGCGCTGCAAGACCACCATCGAGCCGCGCCTGTCGATGCAGTGGTGGGTCAAGGTCGGCCCGCTCGCCAAGGCCGCCGGTGACGCGGTCCGCGACGGCAAGGTCGCCATCCACCCGCAGGAGATGGAGAAGCGCTACTTCGACTGGGTCGACAACCTCCACGACTGGTGCATCTCGCGTCAGCTGTGGTGGGGCCACCGGATCCCGGTCTGGTACGGCCCGAACGGCGAGGTCGTCTGCGTCGGACCCGACGACGAGGCGCCCACCGGCGAGGGCTGGACGCAGGACAGCGACGTCCTCGACACGTGGTTCTCGTCCGGCCTGTGGCCGTTCTCCACGCTCGGCTGGCCGGAGGAGACCGACAGCCTCGCGAAGTTCTATCCGAACTCCGTCCTGGTCACCGGCTACGACATCCTCTTCTTCTGGGTCGCCCGGATGATGATGTTCGGCCTGTACGCGATGGACGGCACCCCGCCGTTCCACACGATCGTGCTGCACGGCATGGTCCGCGACCAGTTCGGCAAGAAGATGTCGAAGTCCTTCGGCAACGCGGTCGACCCGCTGGACTGGATGGACAAGTACGGCTCGGACGCCGTCCGCTTCACGCTCGCCCGCGGCGCCAACCCCGGCGTCGACGTGCCGATCGGCGAGGACTGGGTCCAGGGCTCCCGCAACTTCGCCAACAAGATCTGGAACGCCACGCGCTTCGCGCTGATGAACGGCGCCACGATCGAGGGCGAACTCCCGCCCGTGGAGCAGCAGTCGGCGACGGACCGCTGGATCCTGTCCCGTCTCAACGCGACGGTCGCCGAGGTCGACGCGCTCTACGACGACTACCAATTCGCCAAGCTGTCCGACGCCCTCTTCCACTTCGCGTGGGACGAGGTCTTCGACTGGTACGTCGAGCTGTCCAAGACGACGTTCATGGGCGGCGGCGACGCGGCGAAGGTCTCCGGCCGTGTCCTGGGCGAAGTCCTCGACGTGACGCTGCGCCTCCTGCACCCGATCGTCCCGTTCGTCACGGAGACGCTCTGGACGACCCTCACCGGCCGCGAGTCCCTCGTGATCGCCGAGTGGCCCAAGGCTGTGCTCGTTCCTGGGGCTGACGCCCCGGGCGGCTTCCGTGACGCCGGGGCCGAGCAGGAGATCGAGACGCTTCAGCAGGTCATCACCGAGGTCCGTCGCTTCCGCGCCGACCAGGGTCTGCAGCCGGGCCAGAAGGTCCCGGCCCGCCTCAGCCTGGACGGCACGGCGCTCGCCCCGCACGAGGCGGCCATCCGTCAGCTCCTGCGCCTCCAGCCGGAGGGCGACGGCTTCGCGGCCACCGCCACGCTGCCGGTCTCGGGCGCCACGGTCGCGCTCGACCTGTCCGGCACGATCGACGTCGGGGCGGAGCGCAAGCGCCTGGCCAAGGACCTCGCGGCGGCCGAGAAGGAGAAGGCGCAGGCCACGGCGAAGCTCGGCAACGAGGCGTTCCTGGCGAAGGCGCCGGACAACGTGGTCGACAAGATCCGTGGCCGCCTCGCCAAGGCGGACGCCGACATCAGCCGGCTGCAGGCCCAGCTGGACGGCCTGCCGCAGGCCTAGTCACGCGGTGGGGACAGGGCCCATGGAACCGACCGGTTCCATGGGCCCTGTCCCGTGTTCCGATCCCGTCTCCTGCGCGGGGATGTGCAGCTGCTCGGGGATGCGCAGCCCGAGCCGCACCAGCTCCGCCTCGGCCAGCGCGTCGATGATGTCGGGGTCGCCGCCGCGCCAGCCCTCGGCGAGGCTGCCCGCGGTGGCGTCGGGGAGTTCGTACGCCATCCGCGCGACCTCGTCCAGCGGCCGCAGCAGGGCGCGCAGGGCGAGCAGCTCGCGGCCGTCGTCACTCGCGGCGAGCTCCCGGGCGGCGGCTGCCATCCGGATCCAGCGCAGGCGGCGGGGGAGCCAGCTGCTGAGTACGAGACCGACGGGTACGAGGAAGACGGCGACGGCGCCCACGATCACCGCCGCGCGGACGGTCACCGGGTCCCCGGCTCCGGCGACGTCCGCCGCGGCCCGCAGCGCGGAGTCGACGCGATCACCCACCAGGGGCAGGCGGGAGGGGTCGCCGAGGGGCGGGGGCGGTGCCTCCGGCGTGGGGCGGGTGAGCAGACAGGCCAGCCGGTAGGCGACGACGGCGGCGGCGGTCCACAGCGCGGTCCAGAGCAGGACCGCGCCGTCGCCGAGGAGCTGGCGGGTCCGTCGGCCGGGGTTCTGGGCATACCACATGGTCTGATTTGACCCCCGCGGATGGCCTTTCCGGGACCGCCACGCCGACGTGTCACACTTCACGAAATAAAGGTCATAAGTCCGATGATTCGGGCAGAAAGACCTTGGATGATGGAGGGCATGCACGACCTGCCCGCCGCCGAGGCGTTCCGCCGGGCGACGGCTGCGGGCCGCCGCCTTGCCGGGCGCTGCGCGCGTGCACCCCGGGCGCAGGACGCTCTCACCGCCCTGAGCTGTCTGGCCCTGATGAGCCTGGACATCCCCGGCCTCGCCGAGGCGGACAACTCCCTCAACGGCCCGCTCGCGGCCCTGGTCCTCACCTGCGGCGCGGCATCCCTGCTGCTGCGCCGGTCCGCGCCCTGGGTGACGTTCGCGGTGGCCCTCGCGCTCATCGGCTGGCTGCACGAGCTGACCCTCGCCCAGTTCGCGCTGTACTCCCTGGGCAGATACCGGGGCCGTCTCGCCGGGACGTTCGGCGTGATCGGCTATGTGGCTTTCGCGTACGTGATGTTCACCCTCCCCGGCTGGCCGGCGCACCGCGGTGACACCCTGAGTTCCTTTCTCGGCCTGGTCGTGCCGATCGGGGTGCTCGCCGCGGGGGTCGGGGTCGCGGCCAACCGCCAGGACCTGGTGCGTGCGCTCCAGGCGCAGCGGGCCGAGACGTCCACGCTGCATGCGGTCCAGCAGGAGCGCTCCCGCATCGCACGGGATGTGCACGACTTCGTCGGCCGTGAGCTGACGCTGCTGAGCGTGCGCTCGCAGGTCCTTGCCCGCCGTGCGACGGGCGGGGCCTTCGAGGACGGCTTCGAGGAACTCTCCGAGACGGCGCGGTCGGCACACCGCATGCTGAACGAGATCATCGTGCGGCGGGGCGTGGACGGCGCCCCGACGCCCGGCATCGACGCGCTCCCCGAACTCGCGGAGCGCAGCGAGCGGGCAGGCACGCCGGTGGACCTCCTGATAGACGGGGCGGCCTACCGCCTCTCGCCCATTCGCCAGGCGGCGGTGCACAGGGTGGTGCAGGAGTGCCTGACGAACGCGGCGAAGCATGCGCCCGGGGGGCGGGTGGACGTACGGGTGCAGTTGGCCGACGGCCACCTGCACGTGAACGTCCGCAACGCTCTGCCGGCGGCCGGCCCGGCCCCGGCCCCGGTCTCCGCGGGAACCGGCACCGCGGGCATGTCCGAACGGATCCACACGCTGGGCGGCAGCTTCTCGGCGGGGCCTGGCCAGGGGGCCTACGAAGTCCTGGCCACGCTGCCCGCGGGGGACTTGGCCTGAGGGCCGCTCACCCGCCCCGAACAGGCCTTTCCCGCCCACCCGCCCGTTTACCCCGCATCCGCCTCTGAACGAACAAGCTTTCCCGCCCACCCGCCCGATTGCCCCGCGGTGTCAGGGGGGCGCGTAAGGGAGTGGGGGTGGGCGGGTGATCTGCGTCGTGGGGTGGGGGGGAGGGCGTTCAAGCCTGGGTGGGTGGGCCGTGCGTAGGTGGGTGGGTGGGCCGTGTACGTCGGCAGGTTGCGATGTTCCGCCAGCCACAGAAGCGGGCCCACGACTCATCCGCAGTCGGCGACGCACGCGAGGGGACGTGGCGGTATGTCCGCCCGGAGCACGGTTCGCGGCGCTCCGGGACCGAAGTACCCCCGCGGCCACCGGACGATAGCGAGGACGGACATACCGGCGCGGCACCGTACCCACAGACGGAGACGCGCCGCGGACGGCGATGCTCGCGAGAGGACGTGGCGGTATGTCCGCCCGGAGCACGGTTCGCGGGGCTCCCCAGCCGAAGCAGCCCCGCGGCCACCGGACGATAGCGAGGACGGACATACCGGCGCGGCACCGTACCCACAGACAGACCAGCCCCGCACAGCTCAACAAGCCCTACGCCGCAGACATCACCCGCTCCAACCCGTCAAAGTCCTCCACGCACTTGCCACACCCCAGCGCCACACTGTCCAGCGGGTTGTCCGCCACGAACACCGGGATCCCCGTGGCCGACGCCATGCGGAGGTCCAGGGCCGGGAGCAGCGCGCCCCCGCCCGTCAGGACGATGCCGTGTTCCATGATGTCCCCGGACAGCTCCGGCGGGCACTCCTCCAGCGTCGCCCGCACCGCGGCGATCACCGCCTCCACCGGCTCGTCAAGGGCAGCCCGCACCTCACGCACCGTCAGCTCCACCGTCTTCGGAAGCCCCCGCACCTTCTCCCGCCCCCGCACGGTGAACGTCCTGGACTCCAGCGCATCGTCCCCCGGCACCGGCCACGCCGAGCCGATCGCGACCTTGATGTCCTCGGCGGTCCGCTCACCGATCAGCAGCCCGTGCTCCTTGCGCACGAAGTTGGTGATCGCCTCGTCAAGGCGGTCCCCGCCCACCCGCAGCGACTGCGCCGTGACGATCCCCCCGAGGGAGATGACGGCGACCTCCGTCGTCCCGCCTCCGATGTCGACCACCATCGACCCCCGCGGCTCCGCCACCGGAAGCCCCGCCCCGATCGCCGCGGCCATCGGCTCCTCCACCAGGTGCACCGCGCGGGCCCCCGCCCGCTGCGCCGCGTGCACGATGGCCCGCCGCTCGACCTGCGTGACACCGCTCGGCACGCAGATCACCATCCGCGTACGAGGGCGGCGCCCCGGAACGGCCTTGCGCACGAAGTGCCGGATCATCTCCTCGGCGGCTTCGTAGTCGCTGATCACGCCGCCCCGCAGGGGACGGATCGCGGTGATGGAGCCCGGCGTACGGCCGATCGTCTCCTTGGCCTCCGTACCGACGGCGAGGGCGGTCCGCGCGCCCTCCTTGACGGCGACCACGGACGGCTCGTTGAGCACGATCCCCTGACCGCGGACGTAGAGAAGGGTGTTCGCTGTGCCGAGGTCGATGCCTATGTCCATGATCGCCAAGTTTGCCCGGCGAATCCCCGGATCGGCGGGACTAAAGTCCCGAATCGCCCAGGACTTTAGTCCCGACAGGTCCGGGCGCCGACTGTCACACCCCGTCCGTAGACTGGCGTGCGTGAGTGACCTCCCCCCGCCTGACAGCGAGCACCCCGACCGCGACAACAGCGGCAACAGCGACGACAGCGCTGACCGTTTCGAAGAGATCGTCGAAGCCGAGACCGACCGCGACCCCGACCTCGCCGTGATCGAGGCGGGCAGCCGCACCCTGCGCACCCAGGCGGGCCCGCCCCAGGGCGACATCCCCTCCCGCCCCACCGACCCGGAGGTGGACAAGGCGCTGCGCGAGGTCGAGACCGAGCTCGCGAGCCGCTGGGGAGAGACGAAGCTGGAGCCCTCCGTCAGCCGGATCGCCGCGCTGATGGACGTTCTGGGCGAGCCCCAGCGCGCGTACCCCTCGATCCACATCACCGGCACGAACGGCAAGACGTCCACGGCCCGCATGATCGAGGCCCTGTTCAGCGCCTTCGAGCTGCGCACGGGGCGTTACACCTCGCCGCACGTCCAGTCGATCACCGAGCGGATCAGCCTGGACGGCGCCCCCATCGAGGCCGAGCGCTTCGTGGAGACGTACAACGACATCAAGCCCTACGTAGAGATGGTCGACACCCAGCAGGAGTACAGGCTCTCCTTCTTCGAGGTGCTCACCGGCATGGCGTACGCGGCCTTCGCCGACGCCCCCGTGGACGTCGCCGTCGTAGAGGTCGGCATGGGCGGCAGCTGGGACGCGACGAACGTGATCGACGGATCGGTTGCCGTCGTCACGCCCATCGACCTGGACCACACCGACCGCCTGGGCACCACGCCGGGGGCGATCGCCGCCGAGAAGGCCGGCATCGTCAAGCCGGACGCGACGGTGATCCTCGCCCAGCAGCCGGTGGACGCGGCGCAGGTGCTCCTGAAGAAGGCCGTCGAGGTCGACGCGACGGTGGCCCGCGAGGGCCTGGAGTTCGGCATCGTCTCCCGCGCGATGGCGGTCGGCGGCCAGCTCCTCACCCTGCGCGGCCTCGGCGGGGAGTACGAAGAGATCTTCCTGCCCCTGCACGGCGCGTACCAGGCGCACAACGCCGCCGTCGCGCTCGCCGCGGTGGAGGCGTTCTTCGGCATCGGCTCGCAGCACACGCGCCCGCTCGACATCGACACCATCCGCAAGGCCTTCGCCTCGGTCTCGTCGCCGGGCCGCCTGGAGGTCGTGCGCACCTCGCCGACCGTCGTCCTGGACGCCGCGCACAATCCGGCGGGCGCCCGCGCCACCGCCGAGGCGATCAGCGAGGTCTTCGACTTCAGCAACCTGATCGGCGTGGTCGCGGCGAGCGACGGCAAGGACATGAAGGGGCTGCTCGAAGCCTTCGAGCCGATCTTCGCCGAGGTCGTCATCACGCAGAACTCCAGCCACCGCGCGATGGACGCGGACACGCTGGCCGGGCTCGCCGTCGAGGTCTTCGGCGACGACCGGGTCCAGGTCGAGCCGCGCCTGCCGGACGCCCTCGAGGCCGCGATCACCCTCGCCGAGGAAGAGGGCGAGTACGCGGGCGGCGGCGTCCTGGTCACCGGCTCCGTCATCACGGTCGGCGAGGCCCGACTGCTCCTGGGGAGGGGCTGACTCCTGTGCGTACGCTCTGTGCTTCGACACTGATCGGCGAGTTCTTCGTCATCGGCTTCGCCGGTCTTGTCGCCATGAAGGACCCAGACCTGTCGATGAGCACGGTCTGGACGGTCAGCGGCATCGCGATGCTGTTCTGCGTCCTGCTGTGCGGAATGATCACCAGGCCCGGCGGGGTGCAGTTGGGCTGGGCGCTGCAGATCGCGCTCATCGCGAGCGGCTTCGTCGTGCCGGTCATGTTCTTCATGGGGGCGGTGTTCGCCGCGCTGTGGTGGGCCTCGATCCACTTCGGCCAGAAGATCGACGAGGCGAAGGCCAGGTTCGCGGCGCAGGCGCAGGCGCAGGCGGAGGCCGACGCCGGGGCCGGGGCCTAGGCAGGCCTGGCCTGGCCGGGCATCCGGCCAGGCGGGCTTCCGGGGCCGGAGGTAACGCGGTGTAGTGGGTGCCGGTATCGTGCCGGGCAACCCACACGCTCGTAGAAAAACTGCTTGGAGCCGCACATGACCCAGCGCACTCTCGTCCTGCTCAAGCCCGACACCGTCCGTCGTGGCCTGATCGGCGAGATCATCGGCCGTATCGAGCGCAAGGCGGGCTGGACGATCTCCGCGCTCGAGCTGCGCTCGCTCGACCAGGAGACGCTGGAGCAGCACTACGGCGAGCACAAGGGCAAGCCCTTCTACGAGCCGCTGGTCGACTTCATGTCCTCCGGTCCGGTCGTCGCGCTGGTCGTCGAGGGCGAGCGCGTCATCGAGGGCGTGCGCGCCCTGGCGGGTCCGACCGACCCGATCGCCGCCGCGCCCGGCTCCATCCGTGGCGACTTCGGCACCATCGTCCGGGAGAACCTGATCCACGCGTCGGACTCCGAGGAGTCCGCCGAGCGCGAGCTGAAGATCTTCTTCCCGGGTGTCGTCTGACGTCCGCATGCAGAGACGCGCGTAAAGAGTTCCGTAAAGACTTCTGACACCTAGTCAGCAGGGCACGGCCCTGACCAGGGGTGGCCGAGAAAACCGGCCGCCCCTTGGCATATGCGCCCCAATTGGGGGAACCCGTGCCTCCGATGGCACGTCTCCAAGAGCGAGGCGGCGCATCATCTGCTGACAATGGCGAAGACCCTAGCGCCGTGTTCGTGCAGGCGAGACTACGATGGAAGCCTCCACGCCACACAGCACCCACCTCGCCTACCTAAAAAGCCATCAGAAGCTCCAGGGAAGGCCAGACGCATCCTCATGGGGAACAACATGTCGTTCATCGGCCGTGACATGGCTGTCGACCTCGGGACCGCCAACACGCTGGTGTACGTCAGGGGTCGCGGGATCGTTCTCAACGAACCGTCCGTGGTCGCGATCAACACCAACACCGGTGGCATCCTCGCTGTCGGCGCCGAAGCCAAGAAGATGATCGGTCGCACGCCGGGCAACATCGTTGCCGTGCGACCGCTGAAGGACGGCGTCATCGCCGACTTCGAGATCACCGAGCGAATGCTCCGCTACTTCATCCTGAAGATCCACAAGCGGCGGTACCTCGCCCGCCCGCGTGTGGTCGTCTGTGTGCCCTCCGGTATCACCGGAGTCGAGCGCCGCGCCGTCATCGAGGCCTCCTCGCAGGCCGGCGCCCGCCAGGTGCACATCATCGAGGAGCCCATGGCCGCGGCCATCGGTTCCGGCCTGCCGGTCCACGAGGCCACGGGCAACATGGTCGTCGACATCGGCGGTGGCACCACCGAGGTCGCCGTCATCTCGCTCGGCGGAATCGTCACGGCACAGTCGATCCGTGTCGCGGGCGACGAGCTGGACAACGCGATCATCCAGCACATCAAGAAGGAGTACTCCCTCCTCCTCGGCGAGCGCACGGCCGAGCAGATCAAGATCACCATCGGTTCGGCGTACGACATGGACGCCGACGAGCACACCGAGATCCGCGGCAGGGACCTGGTCTCCGGGCTGCCCAAGACCGTCGTCATCTCCGCCGCCGAGGTCCGCAAGGCCATCGAGGAGCCGGTCAACGCGATCGTGGACGCGGTCAAGACGACCCTCGACAAGTGCCCGCCGGAGCTCTCCGGTGACGTGATGGACCGCGGCATCGTTCTCACAGGAGGCGGCGCCCTGCTGCGCGGCCTCGACGAGCGCCTTCGTCGTGAGACGGGCATGCCGATCCACATCGCCGAGGACCCGCTGGACAGCGTGGCGCTCGGCTCCGGCAAGTGTGTCGAGGAGTTCGAGGCGCTCCAGCAAGTGCTCGACGCGTCACCGCGCCGCTGAGGGTGGCGCGAACCCGCTGAAAGGGTGTCCGCCGTACGAGTGCCTGTCACCTCGTGCGGCGGATCATTGATATAGAGGGCTCAGAAGACAACGCACAACAAGGGCAAGGCATAACAATTCCGCGGCGTCCGCAGACGCCGCGGAATCGGATTGTTTAGATTTGCTCCTACATACGCACAGTTGCTCAGAATTCCAAGGATTTCCAACTGAGGAAGGCACGGCCGCCGCACGTGAGGGACACACGAGAGAGCCGGCTGCTCCTGGTGCTGCTGATCGCCATCGCGTTCGCTTTGATCACGGTGGACATCCGTGGTGGCGAGGACTCGCCGGTCGACGGTGCCCGCCGGGCCGCCGCCACGGTCTTCGGCCCGGTCGAGAACGGCGTGTCGTCCGCCGTCGACCCGATCGGCAACGCCATCGGCGCGGTACGGGACTCCGGCGACCGGCATGACCGGATCGCCGAACTCACGCGGCAGAACGCCGCGTTGAAGGCGAAGCTCGGCAGCGACGACCGCAACCGCAGCCGGGTCAGACAGCTGGACAGCATGCTCAAGAGCGCCGGTGCCGGTCAGTACGGCATCAAGGGCGCCGAGGTCATCGGCATAGGAGCGGCCCAGGGCTTCTCCTGGACCGTCACGATCGACGCGGGCGCCAACGACGGACTAAAGCGCGACATGACCGTCCTGAACGGCGACGGCCTGGTCGGCCGCGTCACCACGGTCGGCCCGAGCACCGCGACCGTCCTGCTCGCCAACGACCCCGACTTCACCGTCGGCACCCGCATGGAGAGGACCGACGAGCTCGGCTTCGCCACCGGACAGGGCGACCGCCCGCTCTCGGTACAGATGCTCAACGGCAAGGCGAAGATCAAGAAGGGCGACCGCCTGGTCACCTTCGGCTCGCAGAAGGACAAGCCGTTCGTGCCGGGCGTGCCGGTCGGCCAGGTCGTCCGCGTCGACCCCTCGGGCGGTGACCTGACGCGCAACATCTACATCAAGCCGTACGTCGGCTTCACCAAGCTGGACATCGTCGGCGTCGTCGTCGAAGCG
Organism: Streptomyces rectiviolaceus; assembly: GCF_039533825.1. Lineage (NCBI taxonomy): Bacteria > Bacillati > Actinomycetota > Actinomycetes > Kitasatosporales > Streptomycetaceae > Streptomyces > Streptomyces rectiviolaceus. The sequence continues at coordinate 11,310 of NZ_BAAAUG010000025.1, read as the reverse complement.
CCCCGCGAGGACCCGCGCGACACGGTACTGCCGAAGAAGCCCGCCAAGCCGAAGCCGACCCCGACGGTGACCGTGACGGCCACCCCGTCAGGACAGCCCCCGGCCGACGGCGTCGACAACGGCAACGACGAGCAGTAGGAGCACCGGACCCCATGCGCTTCAACCGAATCCTGCTCTCCACCACCCTGGTCATCGTCGCCCTGGTCATCCAGGTCAGCGTCCTGGCCAGGCTGCAACTGCCGGGCGCGGTACCGGACCTGGTGCTGCTCACGGTGCTCGGCCTCGCCCTGGTCTACGGCCACGTCGGCGGCGCCCTCGTCGGCTTCGGCGCCGGACTGCTCGCGGACCTGGCACCACCGGCCGACCACGCGGCCGGGCGCTACGCCCTGGTCCTGTGCGTCGTCGGCTACCTCGCGGGCCTTGCCAAGCCGGAGACCGGACGGCTCAGGTCCGCCACCGGGCCGCTCGTCGTGGTCGTCGGCGCCGCCATCGGGTCGACGCTGCTGTACGCGGGCGTGGGCGCCCTCGTCGGGGACACCGCCGCCCGCCATGTGGGCCTGGGCGGGCTCCTCTTCACGGCTGCCCTGTACGACCTGCTGCTCGCGCCGTTCACGGTGCCGCTGATCATCGCGCTCGCCCGCAGAGCCGAGAACGACCCACTGGGGGAGACCTCTCCCGCCAACAAGGCCACGGACGTCGCGTCCGGCTGGCTGTCCTCCGGCACCGGCCTGCGCATCGGCAACCAGCGCGGCGGCCTGCGGATGAAGGCGGCCAAGGCCCGCGTCGCGCGCGCCGGACGCATCAAGGGGGTCAAGCGCCTGTGACCGCAGCGCAGTTGGCCTCGTACACGACCGGCCGGGCACACAGGCCGGTCGTGTACACGTACTACTCGTACACACACTGAGAGGGGGAGAAAACAGTGACCAACATCCCCGAGACCGGGCGGACCCCACGGGTTCAGATCCGCCTCATCGTCATCCAGATCCTCGTACTCTCCCTCCTCCTCACCCTCGGCGGCCGACTCTGGTACCTCCAGATCCGCAACGGTGAGGAGTACGCCGAGGAGGCCTCCGGCAACCACGTCCAGCAGGTCGTCGACCCCGCCGTGCGCGGCTCGATTCTCGACGCCCGCGGCGTGCCGATCGCCGACAACGAGACCCGTCTGGTCGTCTCCGCGTCCCGCACGGACCTGATGAAGATGAAGGACGACGGCAAGGCGGCCCTCGCCAAGCTCGCCGACGTCCTCGGCATGACGGCCAAGGAAGTCTCCGACAAGGTCCGGCTCTGCGACTCCAAGACGCCGCAGCCCTGCTGGAACGGCTCGCCCTACCAGCCGATCCCGATCACGGACGAGGCCTCGCCCAAGCAGGCCCTCCAGATCCGCGAACGCGCCGAGGACTTCCCTGGCATCACCGCCGAGCCCACCGCCGTACGCCGCTATCCCGCGCCCGGCAAGTCCAACACCGCGCAGGTGCTCGGCTACCTCTCGCCAGTCACCGACGAGGAGATCACCAAGGCCGAGCACACCGACTCGCCGTTCCTCCGCTCCGACCAGGTCGGCCGCTCCGGCCTCGAGCGGACCTACGACGCGCAGCTGCGCGGCAAGGCGGGCGTCACCCGCTACGAGGTCGACAACCTCGGCCGCGTCATCGGCAAGGCCAAGGACGACCCGGCCGAGCCCGGCGCGAACGTCGTCACCAGCATCGACGCGCGCGTGCAGGCGCTGTCCGAGTACTGGCTGAACGACGCGATGAAGAAGGCGCGCCAGGAGTTCGACAAGAACACCAACGAGAACTACAAGGCCGACGCGGGCGCCGTCGTCGTCATGGAGAACAAGACCGGACGCATCGTCTCCATGGCGTCCAACCCGAACTACGACCCGAACGCCTGGGTCGGCGGAATCTCCGGCAAGGACTACTCGCAGCTCACCGGCAAGAAGTCCAACTACCCGCTCCTGAACCGCGCCATCCAGGGCCAGGCGGCCCCCGGCTCGATCTTCAAGGTCATCCCGACCACCGCGGCCGTCAACGCGGGCTACGACTTCAACGGGCGCTACCCCTGCCCCAGCTCGTACTCCATCGGCGGCCAGACCTTCAAGAACTTCGAGTCCCAGGGCCACGGCAGCATCACCCTCGGCCAGGCCCTCGAGGTCTCCTGCGACACCGTCTTCTACAAGCTCTCGCACGACCAGTGGGCCAAGGACGGCGGCAACAAGCCGAAGAAGGACGCCAAGGACTGGTTCTACAGGACGGCCCACCAGTTCGGCCTCGGCAAGGAGACCGGCATCGACCTGCCGAACGAGGTCACAGGCCGCGTCCCGGACCGCCAGTGGAAGAAGGACTACTGGAAGGCCAACAAGGACGGCTGGTGCAAGCAGGGCAAGAAGGGCGGCGACTACGTCGAGCAGATCGCGTACGAGAACTGCCTCGAAGGCATGAAGATGCGCGCCGGTGACTCCGTCAACTACTCCATCGGACAGGGCGACACCCTCGTCACCCCGATACAGATGGCGACGATCTACTCCGCCATCGCCAACGGCGGCACCCTCTACGACCCCACCGTCGGCAAGGCGATCATCAGCGCCGACGGCAAGCAGGTCCAGGAGCTCAAGCCCAAGTCGCACGGCAAGCTGCCGATGAACGAGAAGACGCGCGCCGACATAGACGGTGCGCTCGCCGACGTGGCGACCAAGGGAACGGCCGCCTGGCGCTTCGGCGGCTGGCCGCAGGACAAGATCCCGATGCACGCCAAGACGGGTACGGCGGAGGTCCACGGCAAGCAGACCACCTCGTGGTTCGCGACGTACACCAAGGACTACTCGATCGTGATGACGATCTCCCAGGGCGGTACGGGTTCCGGAGCCTCGGGACCCGCTGTCCGCAAGATCTACGACGGTATCTACGGCCTGGATGACAGCGGCAAGCAGGACCTCAAGAAGGCCCTGCTGCCCGAGCCGGAGAAGAACCTGCCGAAGATCGAGACCGACGGCTCGATCGACTCCCCGAAGATCAAGCCGTTCAAGCCCGAGGCCCCCAAGCCGCCGCAGGAGCAGCAGGAACTGGCGGGCGCTCCCGCCAACGGGAGGCGCGACTAGTGGCCGGGAACAATGGCTTCTCCGTCTCCGGGTATGGGCCCGAGCGCTCGTCGATGTCGGCCCGCCTGTTCGCCCGCGACTCGCTGGTGCGCAGGATGGACTGGCCGATACTGCTCGCGGCGCTCGCGCTCTCCGCGATCGGCTCCGCGCTCGTCTACTCGGCGACACGCAACCGCACCGAGCTGGTCGGCGACGACCCGTACTCCTTCCTGTTCAAGCACGTCCTGAACACCGGCATCGGCATCGCCCTGATGGCGGGCACGGTGTGGCTGGGCCACCGGACGCTGCGCACGGCCGTGCCGATCCTCTACGGCATCTCCGTCTTCCTCGTCCTGCTCGTCCTCACCCCGCTCGGCGCGACGATCAACGGCGCGCACGCGTGGATCGTGATCGGCGGCGGCTTCTCGCTGCAGCCGTCCGAGTTCGTGAAGATCACGATCATCCTGGGCATGGCGATGCTGCTCGCGGCACGGGTGGACGCGGGCGACCGGGCCCACCCCGACCACCGCACGGTCCTGCAGGCCCTCGGCCTGGCCGCCGTACCGATACTGATCGTGCTCCTCATGCCCGACCTCGGGTCGGTCATGGTGATGGCGATGATCGTGCTCGGCGTGCTGCTCGCATCGGGTGCCTCCAACCGCTGGGTCTTCGGACTCCTCGGCACGGGCGCGGCCGGCGCGATCGCCGTCTGGCAGCTCGGCATCCTCGACGACTACCAGATCGCCCGCTTCGCGGCCTTCGCCAACCCCGCGCTCGACCCGGCGGGCGTCGGCTACAACACCAACCAGGCGCGCATCGCGATCGGTTCCGGCGGTCTGTCGGGCACCGGCCTCTTCAAGGGCTCGCAGACCACAGGGCAGTTCGTGCCCGAGCAGCAGACGGACTTCGTGTTCACCGTCGCGGGCGAGGAGCTCGGCTTCGCGGGCGCGGGGCTCATCCTGGTCCTGCTCGGCATCCTGCTCTGGCGGGCCTGCCGCATCGCGCGCGAGACGACCGAGCTGTACGGCACGATCGTCGCGGCCGGGATCATCGCCTGGTTCGCCTTCCAGTCCTTCGAGAACATCGGGATGACGCTCGGCATCATGCCGGTGGCCGGACTGCCACTGCCCTTCGTCTCGTACGGAGGGTCATCGATGTTCGCGGTCTGGGTGGCCGTCGGCCTGCTCCAGTCGATCAAGGTGCAGCGTCCGATGTCGGCCTAGCCACGCCCCCGGGGCGTCTGGGGGACTGCCCAGCGCCCCGGATCCCGTCTAGATTCGGTTCATGGCGGAGACGAAGCGGGAGATCGAGCGGAAGTACGACGTCGGGGCGGACGTGGAGCTGCCTGACCTCACCGGTGTCGCCGGGATCGCGGACGTCGTCCACAAAGGCGTCGTCGAACTGGACGCCACCTACTGGGACACCTCCGACCAGCGTCTGGCCGCCTCCTCCGTCACCTTGCGCCACCGCACCGGCGGCGACGACGCGGGCTGGCACCTGAAGCTGCCGGTGGCGCTCGCGGAGGGGGTGCGGGACGAGATCCACGCGCCGCTCTCGGACGACGTACCCCGCTCGCTGCTCGCCCTCGTGCGCTCGCGCGTACGCGGCGCCGAACTGATCCCCGTCGTCCGCCTGCTGTCCGCCCGGGAGCTGCGCCACCTCGTCGACGCGCGGGGCGCCCTGCTTGCCGAGGTCAGCATCGACGGGGTACGGGCCGAGCGGCTCACCGGGGACGCCGCCACGGCGGAGTGGTCCGAGGTCGAGGTGGAACTGGCGGACGACGGCGACCCCGCGCTGCTCGACAAGGTCGAGAAGAAGCTGAAGAAGGCGGGCGTGCGGCGCTCCGCGGCGGCCTCGAAGCTGAGCAGGGCGCTGGCGGAGACGGAGCTCCAGCAGAGCGTGCCCCAGGAGATCCCGGCCAGGACCGGGAAGGGCAACAAGGGCAACAAGGGCAACAAGACCGCCAAGGCCGACGAGAAGGCGGGCAAGAGCCAGGCCGTGGCGCAGGCCGTGAAGGAGGCCGTCGGCGACGGGGAAGGGACCGCGGGCGACCACATCCTGGCCTACCTCCGCACCCAGCGCGACGCGCTCGTCGCCCTCGACTCCGACGTCCGCCGCGACCTGCCGGACTCCGTGCACCAGATGCGGGTCGCCACGCGGCGGATGCGCAGCGCCTTCAAGTCGTTCCGCAAGATCCTGGACCGCACCGTCACCGACCCGGTCGGCGACGAGCTGAAGTGGCTCGCGGGTGAGCTGGGCGTCGACCGCGACCAGGAGGTTCTGACCGAGCGGCTGACCTCCCACATCGCCGCCGTGCCGCGCACCCTGCTCCTGGGCCCCGTCCGCGGACGACTGCGCATCTGGTCCGTCGCCCGCCGCAGCGGATCCCGGCGCAGGACCGTCGCCGTGCTCGACGGAAAGCGCTACCTCGCGCTCCTGGAGTCCGTGGACGCCCTGCTCGCCGACCCCCCGCTGCGCCCGGCGGCCGCCGCGCCCGTGGCCAAGGCGCTCCCCAAGGCCATGCTCAAGGACTACGGCCGCCTCGCGACCCGCGTCGAGCACGCCCTCGAACTGGCCCCGGGCGAGCAGCGGGACGTGGCCATGCACGAGGCCCGCAAGGCCGCCAAGCGCGCCCGGTACGCGGGCGAGGCGGCGACACCCGCGCTCGGCAAGCCCGCCAAGCGATTCGCCAAGCGGATGAAGGCCGTCCAGGGCGTGCTCGGCGACCACCAGGACAGCGTCGTCGCCCGTGACGCGCTGCGGCACCTGGCGATCCAGGCCCACGCGGCGGGCGAGACCGCCTTCACCTGGGGACTCCTGTACGGCGAGGAGGAGGCGGCAGCGGCGGACCGTGAGCGGGAGCTGCCGGAGGTGTGGGCCAAGGCGTCCAAGGGGAAACTGCGGGCGGCTCTGGGCGGCTGAGTGCCGGGGTACGCTTGATGGTCACCCCTGCCAGCCCATGAGAACCCTGCCGAAAGACGCTGTGATGCCTGTCGAGTCCGTCTTCCCACGCCTGGAAGCGCTTCTCCCGCACGTCCAGAAGCCCATTCAGTACGTCGGCGGAGAGCTCAATTCCACCGTCAAGGACTGGGACGCGTGTGACGTCCGCTGGGCGCTCATGTACCCCGACGCGTACGAGGTCGGGCTGCCCAACCAGGGCGTCATGATCCTCTACGAGGTACTGAACGAGCGCGAGGGCGTCCTCGCCGAGCGCACGTACAGCGTCTGGCCCGACCTCGAAGAGCTGATGCGGGAGCACAAGGTCCCGCAGTTCACCGTGGACAGCCACCGCCCCGTCGGCGCCTTCGACGTGTTCGGGCTCAGCTTCTCCACCGAGCTCGGCTACACGAACATGCTCACCGCCCTGGACCTCGCGGGCATCCCGCTGGAGTCCAAGGACCGCACGATCGACGACCCGATCGTCCTCGCCGGAGGCCACGCGGCCTTCAACCCCGAGCCGATCGCGGAGTTCATCGACTGCGCGGTCATCGGCGACGGCGAGCAGGCCGTGCTCGACATGACGGCGATCATCCGCGAGTGGAAGGCCGAGGGCCGCCCCGGCGGCCGCGAGGAAGTCCTCTTCCGGCTCGCGCGGACCGGTTCGGTGTACGTCCCCGGGTTCTACGACGTCGAGTACCTCCCGGACGGGCGGATCGGCCGCGTCGTACCGAACAAGTCCGGTGTCCCGTGGCGCGTGTCCAAGCACACCGTCATGGACCTGGACGAGTGGCCCTACCCCAAGCAGCCCCTCGTGCCGCTCGCGGAGACCGTCCACGAGCGCATGTCCGTCGAGATCTTCCGCGGCTGCACCCGCGGCTGCCGCTTCTGCCAGGCCGGCATGATCACGCGTCCCGTGCGGGAGCGAAGCATCACCGGCATCGGCGACATGGTGGAGAAGGGCCTCAAGGCGACCGGCTTCGAAGAGGTCGGCCTGCTCTCCCTCTCCTCCGCGGACCACACGGAGATCGCGGACGTAGCCAAGGGCCTCGCGGACCGGTACGAGGAAGACAAGATCGGCCTCTCCCTGCCCTCGACCCGCGTCGACGCCTTCAACATCGACCTCGCGAACGAGCTGACGAGGAACGGCCGTCGGTCGGGTCTGACGTTCGCCCCCGAGGGCGGCAGCGAGCGGATGCGGAAGGTCATCAACAAGATGGTCTCCGAAGAGGACCTGATCCGCACCGTCGCGACCGCGTACGGCAACGGCTGGCGCCAGGTCAAGCTGTACTTCATGCTCGGCCTGCCCACCGAGACCGACGAGGACGTCCTGCAGATCGCGGACATGGCGGCGAACGTCATCGCCAAGGGCCGCGAGGTCGCGGGCAACGACATCCGCTGCACTGTCTCCATCGGCGGCTTCGTGCCCAAGCCGCACACGCCCTTCCAGTGGGCCCCGCAGCTGTCGTCCGAGGAGACGGACGCCCGCCTCGCGAAGCTGCGCGACAAGATCCGCGGCGACAAGAAGTACGGCCGCTCCATCGGCTTCCGCTACCACGACGGCAAGCCCGGCATCGTCGAGGGCCTGCTCTCGCGCGGTGACCGCCGCATCGGCTCGGTCATCCGCGCCGTGTACGAGGACGGCGGCCGATTCGACGGCTGGCGCGAGCACTTCAGCTACGACCGCTGGATGGCCTGCGCCGAGAAGACGCTGCCCGACTTCGGTGTGGACGTCGACTGGTACACGACGCGTGAGCGCACGTACGAGGAGGTCCTGCCCTGGGACCACCTGGACTCCGGTCTCGACAAGGACTGGCTCTGGGACGACTGGCAGGACTCGCTCGACGAGACCGAGGTCGAGGACTGCCGCTGGACCCCGTGCTTCGACTGCGGCGTCTGCCCGCAGATGCAGACCGAGATCCAGATCGGCCCGACCGGCAAGAAGCTCCTTCCTCTGTCGGTAGTGAAGTAAGTGACGCGGCGCGAGCCGGTGGACGGGGCGGGCCCCCAACTCGCCCTGCCCACCGGCCTCGTGCATCTCTCCTTCATCGCAGCGATGGAGGAGTTTCGCGCCGAGGGGCGAGGCGGCGACGACGACGACACGACGCTCGGCCGCACCCTGCGCGACTACGGCGACAAGTGGCACGACCCGGTGGTCTTCGAGCGCTACGTCGCCGAGGTCCGCGCCGCCACGTATCCGGCCGAGCCGCTCTCCGTCCCCGTGACGACCCTCTGGTACGCGGACGGCGCCGACTACTTCGGCCGCATCGCCATCCGGCACAACGTCAACACGCGCTTCCTGCGTGAGTACGGCGGCCACATCGGCTACGACGTACGCCCCACCGCTCGCAGACGCGGCCACGCCACGGCGATGCTGATCGGCTCCCTGCCGTACGCCCGTGCGCTGGGCCTCGTATCGGTCCTGGTCACCTGCGACACCGACAACACCGGTTCGCGCAAGGTGATCGAGGCCGCGGGCGGCGCCTTCGAGGACGAACGCGGCGGAAAGCTGCGTTACTGGATCCCGACCGGCGCCTGACCGAACCAGCACCCGCCACTGACGCGTCTAGGACGACATGGACCTGGAAAAGCGGCCTCCGCTGCACAAGCACGAGCCGGAGCAGCCGCTCACCGCACCACCGCCGCAGCCACATCCACAGCCGCAGGCCGAGGGCTGTCTCGCCGTCGCGATCCGCATTCCGGTGCGGATCGTGGTGCTCGTCCTCGTCGTGCCGGTACGCCTGGTGTGGGACGCGCTCGCCGTGTGCGGCCGCTTTCTGTACTTCCGGGGGCTGCGGCCCGTGGGGCGTGCGCTCGGCGCCGCTCTGGGGTGGCTGCTCAAGGCGGTGTTCGTGTGGCCGTGGGTGGGGCTGTGGCGGTATGTGCTCGTGCCCGTGGGCCAGGGCCTCGCCTGGCTCGGGCGCGTGCTGGTCGTCGTGCCCGCCGTGTGGCTTTACACGTCCGTGCTCACGCCGATCGGGCACGGCATCGCCTGGCTGTGCAGGGGAGTTGGGCGCGGCGTCGGGTGGCTGGGGCGGACGCTCGTCGTGGTCCCCGCCGTGTGGCTCTACACCTCCGTGCTGACGCCGATCGGCCACGCGATCACCTGGCTGGCGCGGGGCATCGCGGCCGGAGCCTCGGTGGCCGGGCGCGGCATCGGCGCCGCTCTGGTGTGGCTGCTCAAGGCGGTGTTCGTGTGGCCGTGGGTGGGGCTTTGGCGGTATGTGCTCGTGCCCGTGGGCCAGGGTCTCGCCTGGCTCGGGCGCGTGCTGGTCGTCGTGCCCGCCGTGTGGCTTTACACGTCCGTGCTCACCCCCATCGGGCATGCCATCGCCTGGCTGCTGAGGGGGATCGGGGCCGGGGTCAGCTGGCTGCTGCGGGGGATCGGGACGGTGCTCGGCACCTTGGGCCGCTGGATCTTCGTCGTGCCCGCCGTCGCCCTGTGGCGCTGGGTGCTCGCGCCGATCGGGCGCGGGATCGCAGTCGTCGTACGCGAGATCGGTGCCGCGTTCGGACACGCCTGGCGTATCGCCGGGTATGTGTCGCTTGCCGTGGGCCGCTTCCTCGGGCGGCTCCTGCGGTGGCTCTTCGTCGACCCGGTGCGCTGGGTCTACCGCACGGTCCTCACTCCCGTGGGGCACGCGGTGCGTGACGGGGTCTGGCGGCCCGCCGCCCGGGCCGTGAAGGACGCGGGCCGCGCCACCCGGCAGGCCATCGCCGCGGCCCGCCAGAGCATGCGGGACGCGCGTGCCGACGTACGGCGCATGCTGTTCGGGGCGCCGAAGGAACGGGCCCCCGTGGGGGCGGTCCCGATGGAGCCCGCGCCGGTGCCCGTGGCCCGGCGGGAACCGGACACGCCCGGGACACGTACTCTAGGTAGCAGTACGACCGCACTCACGAAGGACTAGAACACTGGGCAAGCGACAGCCCGAAGGCCCGCCGCCCGCTCCCGCGGTGCAGCGCATCCGACTGCGCTACACCAAGCGCGGCCGCCTCCGGTTCACCAGCCACCGTGACTTCCAGCGCGCTTTCGAGCGGGCGCTGCGCCGCGCCGACGTGCCCATGGCGTACTCGGCGGGGTTCACTCCGCACCCGAAGGTGTCGTACGCCAATGCCGCACCCACCGGCACGGGCAGTGAGGCCGAGTACCTGGAGATCGCGCTCACCGAGCCGCGTGACCCCGACAAGCTGCGCGAGCTGCTCAACGAGTCGATGCCCACCGGCCTCGACATCGTGGACGCCGTCGAGTCCCGCACCTCGGGACTCGCCGACCGGCTCACCGGGTCCATCTGGGAGCTGCGCCTGACCGGCGTGGAGCCCGCGGACGCCGAGCGTGCCGCCGAGGCCTTCCGGGCCGCGGAGACCGTCGAGGTCCAGCGCCGCGCGAAGAACGGCATGCGGACCTTCGACGCCCGCGAGGCCGTCGTGAGTCTTGAGACGATCGCCTCCGACGAGGCGATCAGTCACGACGCTGATAGGCCGACCGACCAGCCCTGTGCGATACTGCGGCTGGTTGTTCGGCACGTGACACCTGCCGTACGACCCGACGACGTCCTGTCCGGTCTTCGAGCTGTGGCCGACCTGGCGCCGCCGGTCGCCGCAGCGGTGACCAGGCTGGCGCAGGGGCTTCTTGACGACGAGACCGGCACGGTGACCGACCCGCTCGCGCCCGACCGCGAGGCAGCCACGGCCCCACTTGAGAACCAAGGGGTCGACGCAGCCGCCGCGAAGGTGCCGGCGACGGAAGGTCCCGCGTAGGGATGAGCGTCGTAGCGCCGCCCTTGTACTCGGGAGCCACCTGGGTCGGGCAGCGCACTGACCGAGACTTTCGCCAGGCCGTCCGCATTTGGGCGTACGGAACCGGCGAGACAGACACATAGAGCTCCCGTGCGGCGCCCACGCCCCCGGATGGCGGCCCCGCGTAGGTGAGCGAGGGCCGCGGACATCACCGGACCAGGCGCGGCGCCCGGGAGCGTGACGGGAGAACCGCCCGCATGCTTGAGCCGAACGAACCCACTGAGGGCTCGGACAACAACACACCCAGCGACACCCTGCCGCCGCGCCGCAGGCGCCGTGCGGCGTCGCGTCCCGCGGGTCCGCCCGTGGGCGCCACCGCAGACACTGAGGGCACCGTAGGCACCGAGGGCGCTGTGCCGGCCATACCGGCCACCCCCGCCGCCGAAGAGCCCGCCGAGGCCGTCGCTCCGGAGCCGGAACCGGCTGAGGAAGCCGCTCCCGCCCCGCGCACGCGCCGTCGTGCCACCCGTCGCGCCTCGGCTCCCGCCGGTGCGCCGCAGGGT
>NZ_BAAAUG010000024.1:119333-156551 GCF_039533825.1 Streptomyces rectiviolaceus | reverse complement strand
CGTACGCGGCCGCCGGGCCCGGGTCGGCGTCACCGTGACCCTGCCCTATCCCTCCGTGCTCGACGAGGCGGGCGAGAGCGTACGGTCGCACGTCGCCGAGCGCACCGCCCGGCTCACGGGTCTGACCGTGCCCTCGGCGCGGATCCGCGTCCGGGGTCTGTCCCTCCACGAGCGGCCCGACCCCGCGGTTTCCGTGGCCGCCACCGAAGCCGCTGGGTCAGCGGGTGCTCGGGCACACCGCCCGTGGTCCCAACGCCGCGTTCCCGTCGCGGTGTTCGCCCTCGTCGCCGCGGCGGTCTGCGGAGTGCTGCTGTACGACGTGGTGTCCATGCACGTGGCCGGGCACGCTCCCGCGCGGTGGCGGGTCCAGGTGATGGAGTGGCTCGGCACGCACGGCCCGTACGGCGGCACGACCTCGGGAGTCCTCGCGGCGATCGCGGTCTTCGTGCTCGGAGTGTGGCTACTGGTCCTCGCCGTCACGCCGGGCCGTCGAGGCGGCCTGCCGATGAGGCCACCGATGCCGGGCGTGCGCGCGGTCCTGGAGCGCCAGGCGGTCGCTGCCCTCCTGCGGGATGCCGTGACCGACGTGCCCGGCACCGTTCGGGTCCGGGTCCGGGTCGGCCGACGCACGGCGCGGGTGCGCGCCGGGCTGGAGTTCGGTGAACTGGACGGCGCCCGGCGGGCGGTGACCGAGGCCGCCGAGGCGGCTGCCGCCGAACTCGGCCTTGCCGGACCGCTGCTGCTGCGCGTGCGGGTGAGCACGGAACCCGCCTGGCGGGCCCCGGCACCTGAGCCTGCACCTGCACCTGGCGCCGCGCCTGCCGCAGCCGCAGCAGAGAGGAGCAACCCCTGATGAGCCGACTCCGCAACGGCGCGAACCGCTCAACTCTGCTCTGCGCGGCGGCAGTTCTCCTGGTCGCGGGAGCCACGCTTGCTTCCGCGACCGCCCCCGTCCGCGATCGGCTGCCGTCGGCCCTGCCCCGTATCGGCGCCGACCGGGTCTGGCTGGACCAGGAACTGCTCGGCCGCTGGCGTGATCACGGCTGGTGGCCGCCCGTCGTGATCGCCGCGCTGGCCGTCGGCGCCGTCCTGTTCCTCTGCTGGGCCGCCGCCCAGATCCGCACCGGCCGACTGCGCGAACTCCCGCTCGGGCAACCGGGCGTCACCCTCTCCGCCACGGCTCTGGCCACCGCGATGACCGAACGCGCCCGGGCCGTCGACGGCGTGGCCCGCGCCCACGTACGCCTGCTCGGCCGCCCCCGGCGGCTGCGGGCCCGCATCACGCTGGTCCTGGACCCCGACGCCTCCCCCGAAGCAGTGCTGCGCGAGCTCGCCCGGGACACCGTCGCCGAGGCGCGGGCGGCGGCGGCACCCCGCGCCCTTGTGGCGGACGTACGCGTCACGGCCCGGCCGCACCGGGCCCGCCGCATCCACTGAGCCCGTTCCGCGCACCGCGGCACAACACCGTCGTCAGCGCGGCTGGGGCTGCAGGGCTTCCAGCGTGGCGCTGAGGTCGCCGGCGCGAGGGCGGTTGTGGGGAAGCCTGGCGAGGACGGCGGCCATACCGCAGGTGTTGGTGACGGCGGAGAAGACGAGGCCGGCGCCGATACCGGCGGCCAGCCAGCGCGCGGGCCGGTAGCGGGTTCCGGCCGCCAGGCCGAGGACGACCAGAGACCCGGCGGCGAGGCGGACCTGGCGCTCCATCGCCCAGGCCGTCGGCACGCCCTCGGAGTGCTGCAGCGGGTGGCCCTGCGCGGCCCAGGCGGTGGTGCCGCCGACGAGGGTGGCGGCGGGAATGTCGGCGGCGGCCAGCTCGGCGCACGCGGTGGCGGAGCGGGTTCCGGAGGCGCAGACCATCAGGAGGTCACCGCGGGCGGCGGCGGCCTTGAGCTCGGGCAGCGCCATGTGCAGGTGATCGACGGGGATGTTGTGGGCCCCGGGGAGGTGGCCGGAGGCGTACTCACCGGGAGTGCGGACATCGATGACGGTGTAGCGGTCCAGGCGGGCCGCTGCCTGGGCGGGCGCCAGGTCGGTGGGGGGAGTCATGTGGGGCCGTCCTTTCGTTGAGCCATGTGCCATGAGCCAAGGCTCTCATCCAGCAGGCTACAATACCCCCAGGGGTATTCATGGAGGTGGCAGCGTGCAGCTGGAGATGGCAGCCGACGAGCTGAGGTCGGTCCTCAACCGGCTGCGGCGGGCCCAGGGCCAGATCGCAGGCATCATCAAGATGATCGAGGACGGCAGGGACTGCGAGGACGTGATCACGCAGTTGGCCGCGGTCTCCCGCGCCCTGGACCGGGCCGGGTTCGCGATCATCGCGACAGGGCTCCAGCACTGCATGGCCGAGGGCGGCCAGACGACCGACGACCGGGACCTGATGCGGGCCCGGCTGGAGAAACTGTTCCTCTCCTTGGCCTGAGCGCCTGCCCGCGACCACTCGACCGCCTGACCGCTCCCGGCCCCTGCGAAGGTCAGGCGCCGCGGGCCTGCTCGAAGCGGGCGCGCCCTTCGGCCAGTTCGACGATCGGGTCGGGGTAGTCGGCGTGGTCGGCGTGGTCGGCGTGGTCGAGGGACGCCCGGTCCGGCCCCTGGAGTTTCCACGGCTCGTGGATGTACCGGTCCGGGACGCCCTCGAGTTCGGGCAGCCAGCGGCGTACGTAGCTGCCGTCGGGGTCGAAGCGCTTGCCCTGGATCACGGGGTTGAGGACCCGGTTGGGCCGGGTGTCGGTCCCGGTGCCCGCCGCCCACTGCCAGTTCATCTGGTTGTTGGCGACGTCGCCGTCCACCAGGAGGCTCAGGAAGTGCCGGGCGCCCACGCGCCAGTCGACGTAGAGGGTCTTGGTGAGGAAGCTCGCCACCACCATCCGCCCCCGGTTGTGCATCCAGCCCTCGTGCCGCAGCTGCCGCATCGCCGCGTCCACGAAGGGGTAGCCGGTGCGCCCGTCGCACCAGGCGGCGATCTCCTTCTTGTCCGCGCGCCACCGGTCGCCGTGCGAGCGGTAGTCCTGAGCGGCCGCGGCCGGGCGGGCCGCGAGGACCTGGTGGTGGAAGTCCCGCCAGGCCAACTGCCGGACGAACGCCTGCGCCCCCGGCGAGCCCTCGCGGGATGCCCCGTGGATGACTTCGGCCGCCGACAGCGTGCCGAAGTGGAGGTGGGGCGAGAGGCGAGAGGTGGCGTCGCCCGCGATGTCGTCGTGGCCGTCCTCGTACCCCGCGATGCCATCCGAGAGCCAGGCCCGCAGCCGCCGGCGCCCGGTGCTCTCGCCGCCGGCGGCAAGTCCCGGCGACACGCCGGTGATCTCGGCTCGCGCCGGCACCGGCTCCGACGCAACATCGGCCACCCGCACCGCGCGCGGAGCGGCCAGGAAGTCCCGTACTCCCTCGGACGTCCAGCGCCGGAAGTACGGCGTGAACACGGCGTAGTGGTCCTTCCCCGACGGGAGCAACTCCCCCGGAGCGACGGCCGTGACGACCGCGTCGTGCACGACGAGACGGCAACCCGTGTCGCCAAGCGCGGCCCGCAGCCGCTCCTCGCGCCGCGCCGCGTACCGGCTCACCCCGGCCGCGACGTGCACCCGCGCCGCGCCGGTCTCCGTCACCACCCGGTGGACCTGTTCGACGACGTCACCGCTGCGGACCACGAGCCGACCGCCGCGCTCGCGCAACCCCGAGTCCAGGTCCTCCAGACAGTCGGCGAGGAAGGCACTCCGGTTCGGGACGGCGAAGCCCGTGGCCCGCAGCCCGTCGTCGTACACGAACAGCGGGACGATCCGCTCCGCGTCGCGCAGCGCGGCCCGGAGCACGGGGTTGTCGTGCAGGCGCAGATCGGAGGTGAACAGGACGACGGAAACAGTCACTTGCTGCGGCTCCTCATGCCGTGGGGAAGTTCATCAGGGCCACCGGGCCGTCGAGCAGCACGGCTTCGGTGCCGCGGTCCGGATCCACGGGCCACCCGGCTCAGCGGCTCGGCTGCCCGTGGGTCACGATTTCTGGGTGGTTCCGGCGGCGCGCTGTTCGGCCGTCCGTGTGATGTTGCGCGCCATGCCGCCGAAGACGAGCGCGTGGAACGGCGAGACGCTCCACCAGTAGGCGTGCCCCAGCAGGCCGTGCGGGTGGAAGAGCGCCCGCTGCCGGTAGCGGGTGCGGCCCTCGGCGTCCTGTTCCGCGTACATCTCCAGCCAGGCGAGGCCCGGCAGTCGCATCTCGGCGCGCAGCCGCAGGAGCCGTCCCGGTTCGATCTCCTCGACCCGCCAGAAGTCCAGCGAGTCCCCCACCCGCAGCCGCTGGGCGTCACGGCGGCCCCGGCGAAGGCCGACCCCGCCGACGAGCCGGTCGAGCCAGCCGCGCACGGCCCAGGCGAGCGGGAAGGAGTACCAGCCGTTGTCGCCCCCCACGCCTTCCACGACGCGCCACAGGGACTGCGGCGAGGCGTCCACGGTCCGTTCGCGCCGGTCGGTGTAGAGGCTGCCGCCCGACCAGTCGGGGTCGGTGGGCAGCGGGTCGCTGGGGGCTCCGGGCAAGGAGGCGGACGACCACCGGGTGCTGACCTGGGCCTCCTTCACGCGTTCGAGGGCCAGTGCGAGCGCCTTGTCGAAGCTGATCGGGACGCCGGGGGCGTCGGGGACGTACCGGGTGATGTCGCGCTCGTGGCAGACGACCTCGTACCGAAGCGATTCCGCGAGCGGCCGGGCGATCGAGGCCGGTACGGGGGTGACGAGGCCGACCCAGTGGCTGGAGAGGCGTGGGGTGAGCATGGGAACCGGCACGATGAGGCGGTGGGGCAGGCTCGCCACGGTCGCGTACCGGCGCATCATGTCGCGGTAGGTGACGACGTCGGGACCTCCGATGTCGAAGGCGCGGCTGACCTCGTCCGGCATGGTGGCGCTGCCCACGAGGTAACGCAGGACGTCGCGCACGGCGATCGGCTGGATCCGGGTGCGCACCCAGCTCGGCGTGACCATGACCGGCAGGCGCTCGGTGAGGTGGCGCAGCATCTCGAAGGACGCGGAGCCGGAGCCGATGATCACGGCGGCGCGCAGCACGGTGGTCGGTACGCCGGACTCCAGGAGGATCCGGCCCACTTCGGCCCGTGACCGCAGATGCGGCGACAGCTTCCGTTCCGGGATGCCCGCGGGAGTGAGACCGCCCAGGTACACGATGCGCCGGACGCCCGCGGCGCGGGCCTGCTCGGCGAAGGTCCGGGCTGCCGTCCGGTCCGTCTTCTCGAAGCCTGATCCGGTGCCGAGGGCGTGGATGAGGTAGTAGGCGACGTCGATGTCCCGCATGGCCGCGCCGACCGACCCGGCGTCGGACGCGTCGCCCCGCACCACATCGGCCCGCCCGGCCCAGGGGTGGTCGCGCAGCTTCTCGGGCGAGCGGGCGAGGCACCGCACCTCGTGCCCCGCGTCCAGCAGTTCGGGTACCAGCCGCCCTCCGAGGTAACCGGTCGCCCCGGTCACCAGGCAGCGCAGCCCTCGCGCACCTCCGCCGCTGTCCATCCCGGCACCTCCGGCCTCGGGTGACGTCCTCGGGTGACGTCCTCGGGTGACGTCCTCGGAGCCACCATCTCCCGGGGGTGGTCTCTTGCGCGCGGTCAGCGCGAGGGTGGCCGTGCGGTGCTCTGCCGCAGGACGAGCCGCGTGGGCACCAGCGTGGTGCCGCGCTCCGGCGTGCTCTGCTGCATCTGGCGCAGGACCCCCTCGACGCAGCGGCGCCCCACTTCGGCGAAGTCCTGGTGGACGGTTGTCAGGGGCGGTTGGAAGGAGCCGGACTCGGGGATGTCGTCGAAGCCGATGACGCTGACGTCGTCGGGCACCTTGCGGCCGCGCTCGTGCAGGGCGCGCAGCAGGCCGAGGGCCATCTGGTCATTGGCGGCGAACACCGCCGTGCAGTCCTCCTGGTCGGCGATGCCGAGACCGGCCCGGTATCCGGACTCCGCCGACCAGTCGCCGCGCACGAGCGGGGGCGGGACACGACCGGCCTCGTCGAGCGTGTCCCGCCAGGCGTCGGCGCGGCGTTGCGCGGCGTAGGAGTCCTCGGGCCCCGCGAGGTGCCACACGGTTCGATGGCCCAGGTCGAGCAGGTGCTTGACGGCGTCGCGGGTGCCGCCCGCCTGGTCGGTGTCGACCACGGTGTAGCGGTCCCCCGCGTCCGAGTCGGCCACGACGACCTGGACATGGGGAGGCAGCGAAAGGGCCGCCGCGTCGAGCAGGTGCACTTCCATGATGACGATGACGGCGTCGACGGCGAGTTCCCCGAGGCGGGAGAAGGCGCCCCGCACCTCGTCCTGGGTGGGGACGGCGACGGGGAGCAGGGTGACGGCGTACCCCTCCTGTGCCGCGGAGGTGGCGATCGCGTCGATGGTGCGTACGTTGCCCGTGGTGGAGAGCGTGAAGGTGATCAGGCCGATCGTGCGGAACTCGCCGCGTTTGAGGGCGCGGGCCGCGCTGTTGGGCCGGTAGCCGAGCTCCTTCATGGCGGCGAGCACCTGCTGCCGGGTCTCTTCGGTGACGCCCGGATACCCGTTGGAGACACGGGAGACGGTCTGCGATGAGACACCGGCGAGACGGGCGACGTCGGCCATGGACGCGCTGTGCCCGCGGCGGGCGGACCGCTCCCCCGGGTTACTGCTCACCGAGGTGCTGCCTGTTGCTTCCACAGCTTCCACTGTCTCCCTCGCCGCGTGCGTCTGAAGTCATCTCAGTCTTCTCGGACGACCCTTGACCGTCGCCATCGGGGCAGTGTAGACATTCCGCCACTGAATGTTTACGTAAACATAACATCCTGCGGCGCTCGGCTCATGCCCTTGTCACACCGCGATGTTTACGCAAACATCGCGGCACGTGACGCCGGCTCCGAGAAGGACGAGCGAGGAACGACATGACGACGCTTCATCTGCAGGAGGCCGCGGAGCGGCCTCCCGCCCCACCACCGTCACCACGGAACCGCCGTTCCTGGACGGGCTGGGGGTTCATCGGCCCCTTCGTGGCGGTCTTCGCCCTGGTCTTCCTGGCTCCGCTCGCCTACTCGGTCTACCTCAGCCTCTTCCGCGACCAACTCATCGGCGGCACCACGTTCGTGGGCCTCGACAACTACCAACAGGCCTTGAACGACGGCCAGTTCTGGGCGTCCCTGGGGCGGGTGTCGCTCTTCCTCGCGGTCCAGGTCCCGATCATGCTCGGCATCGCCCTGCTCGTGGCCCTCGCCCTTGACAGCGGCCGCCTGTACGGCAAGGACTTCTTCCGGATCTCGGTCTTCCTGCCCTATGCCGTACCCGCCGTGGTGGCCTCGCTGATGTGGGGCTTCATGTACGGCACCCGCTTCGGGCTCGTGGGCGACATCAACGACGCCCTGGGCGTCTCCCTGCCCGACCCGCTCTCGCCCTCTCTGGTCCTCGCGTCGATCGGCAACATCGTCACGTGGGAGTTCGTGGGCTACAACATGCTGATCTTCTACTCCGCGCTCCGCGTCGTCCCGCACTCCCTGTACGAGGCCGCGGAGATCGACGGCGCCGGTCAGCTCCGCGTCATCACGGCCATCAAACTCCCCGCGATCCGCGGCGCGTTGGTCATCGCGACGATCTTCTCGATCATCGGCAGCTTCCAGCTGTTCAACGAACCGAGCATCCTGCAGAACCTGGCGCCCAACGCCATCACCACCGACTACACCCCGAACCTCTACACGTACTCGCTGTCCTTCTCCGGTCAGCAGCAGAACTACTCCGCGACGGTCGCCATCGTCATGGGCCTGATCACCATGGTCATCGCCTACGTCGTCCAGCTGCGCGGCATGCGCAAGGGAGCGTGACCCGATGACCGGACCGAGCAGCCCCGTCGCCACCGCCTCCCCCACCGTCCCCGCACCCGCCCGCGCCCCGGGCACCGCGCCCCGCCTGCGCACACCCCGCGTACGCACGACCCGCCGGCACACCGCGGGCCGTCCCCGGCGCAGCGTCCTGCTCACCGTGCTCACCGCCCTCGTCCTGCTCTACAGCCTGGTACCGCTGCTCTGGCTGGTCATCAGCGCCACCAAGACCCAGGAAGGGCTCGCCGGTTCGTTCGGCCTGTGGTTCAACGGGGACTTCGCCCTGTGGGACAACATCAGAGCGACCTTCACGTACAACGACGGCGTCTTCACCCGCTGGTTCCTGAACACCCTTCTGTACGTCGTGGTCGGCGCCGGCGGCGCCACCTTCCTGGCGGTCCTCGGCGGCTACGCGCTCGCGAAGTTCGACTTCCTCGGCAAGCGCGCCGTGTTCGCCGTCGTCATCGGCGCCGTCGCCGTGCCCGGTACGGCGCTCGCGGTGCCCACCTTCCTGATGTTCAGCAAGATGGGCCTGACCGACACCCCCTGGGCGGTGCTGATCCCCTCGCTCATCTCGCCCTTCGGCCTGTATCTGATGTGGGTGTTCGCCACCGAGGCCATCCCCACCGAGTTGATGGAGGCCGCCCGCATCGACGGGGCGAGCGAACTGCGCACCTTCTTCCAGGTCGCCCTGCCGTTGCTCGCGCCCGGCACCGTGACCGTCCTGCTGTTCACGATGGTCGCGACCTGGAACAACTACTTCCTGCCGCTGATCATGCTCAAGGACCCCGACTGGTACCCGCTCACCCTGGGCCTCGACAGCTGGAACGCCCAGGCCGCGACAGCGGGCGGGGACCCCGTCTTCCACCTGGTGATCACCGGTTCGCTGATCACCGTCCTGCCGCTGATCGCCGCGTTCCTGCTGCTCCAGAAGTACTGGCAGTCAGGACTCGCCGCCGGAAGCGTCAAGGAGTAACGCTCGCACATCAGTTGACCCCGCCCCTTGTAAGCCACGAAGAAGTGGAAGCATCGCCATGCCCCAGAACACCCGCCGCCTGCTGCGCGGCATAGGTCTCGTCTGCGCCCTCGCCCTGGGGGCCACCGCCTGCGGAGGCTCCGACGGCGACGGCTCGGACCAGAAGCAGGTCTCGTCCGCGGACATCGATGCGGCCCTGAAGAAGGGCGGCAAGGTGAAGGTGTGGGCGTGGGAGCCCACCCTCAAGAAGGTCGTCGCCGACTTCGAGGAGGAACACCCGGCTGTCGACGTGGAGTTGGTGAACGCCGGGACGAACAAGGACCAGTACACGGCCCTGCAGAACGCCATCTCGGCGAAGAAGGGCGTCCCTGACGTCGCGCAGGTCGAGTACTACGCGCTGAGCCAGTACGCCCTGACCAAGTCCATCACCGACCTCACCCCCTTCGGCGCGGACAAGCTCGCCAAGTCCTACTCGCCGGGTCCCTGGAACGCGGTGAAGTCCGGCGACGGCGTCTACGCCCTGCCGATGGACTCCGGCCCCATGGCCCTCTTCTACAACAAGAAGGTCTTCGACAAGCACAAGATCAAGGTGCCGACGACCTGGGACGAGTATCTCCAGGCCGCCCGCAAGCTGCACAAGGCCGACCCGAAGGCGTACATCACCAGCGACACGGGAGACGCGGGCCTGACCACCAGCCTGTTGTGGCAGGCCGGTTCGCGCCCCTACAAGGTCGACGGCACGAAGGTCGGCATCGACTTCTCCGACAAGGGCGCCCGCGCCTACACCGAGACCTGGCAGAAGCTCATCGACGAGAAGCTGGTCGCACCGATCAACCCGTGGACCGACGAGTGGTACAAGGCCTTCGGTGACGGCACCATCGCGACCCTGCCCACCGGCGCCTGGATGCCCGCCAACTTCGCCTCCGGCGTGAAGGAGGCCTCCGGCGACTGGCGCGCGGCTCCCCTGCCGCAGTGGACCGCGGGCGACAAGGCCAGCGCCGAGAACGGCGGCAGCTCGCTCGCCCTGCCGGAGCTCGGCAAGAACAAGGAACTCGCGTACGCCTTCGTCGAGTACGCCAACTCCGGCAAGGGCGTGCAGACCCGCATCAAGGAAGGCGCCTTCCCGGCGACCACCGAGGACCTGGAGTCCAAGGCGTTCCAGAACACCGAATTCCCGTACTTCGGCGGCCAGAAGGCCAACAAGGTCTTCGCCGAGTCCGCGGCGAACGTCGCCGACGACTGGAAGTACCTCCCCTACCAGGTGTACGCGAACTCGATCTTCAACGACACCGCGGGCAAGGCCTACGTCTCCGGCACTCCCCTGTCCAAGGGCCTGAAGTCCTGGCAGGACGCCTCCGTCAAGTACGGCTCCGAGCAGGGCTTCAGCGTCCAGAAGTGACGCGCCCGCACCGCCGTACATCCCGGCAACCCGCACAGCCCAAGCAATCCGAGCAATCCGAGCAACACACCGGAAGGACCACCATGCCCCCCACCCTCCCGTCCCGGCTGCTGCGCGGACCGGACGGTGACGCCACCTCCCGTCTCGCGTACGGCGCCGACTACAACCCCGAGCAGTGGCCGCGCGCCGTCTGGGAGGAGGACGTCCGGCTGATGCGCGAGGCCGGCGTCAACATCGTCTCCGTGGGGATCTTCTCCTGGGCCCGCATCCAACCGGCCGAGAACGTATGGGACTTCGCGTGGCTGGATGAAGTCATGGACCTGCTGCACGCGGGCGGCATCGGGGTCGACCTGGCCACCGCCACCGCGTCCCCGCCGCCCTGGCTCACCGCGGCGCACCCGGAGATCCTTCCGGTGACCGCATCCGGTGAGACGGTGTGGCCGGGGGCGCGGCAGCACTGGCGGCCGACCTCGCCCGTCTTCCGGGAGCACGCGCTGCGCCTGGTGCGCGAGATGGCCGGGCGTTACGCGGACCACCCGGCGCTCGTGGCCTGGCACGTCTCCAACGAGCTTGGCTGCCACAACATCTACGACCACTCCGACGACGCGGCCCGCGCCTTCCGCGACTGGCTGCGCGCCCGCTACGCCACCCTCGATGGTCTCAACCACGCCTGGGGCACGGCATTTTGGGCGCAGCGCTACAGCGACTGGGAGCAGATCCTGCCGCCGCGGCTCGCGGCATCGCACCCGAACCCCACCCAGCAGCTGGACTTCAAGCGGTTCTCGTCGGACGCCCTGAAGGAGTATCTGCGGGCGGAGCGTGACGTCCTGCGCGAGCTCACCCCGCAGGTGCCCGTCACCACGAACTTCATGGTGATGGGCGGCACCAAGGGGATGGACTACGCCGACTGGGCCGGCGAGATCGACTTCGTCTCGAACGACCACTACGTCGTGCCGGGGCCGCAGGCCAGGGACGAGCTGTCCTTCTCCGCCAACCTCACAAGCTCCATCGCGGGACACCGCCCGTGGTTCCTCATGGAGCACTCCACCAGCGCCGTCAACTGGCAGCCCGTCAACCTGGCCAAGCGCGAGGGCGACCTCGCCCGTGACTCCCTGCTGCATGTGGCGCACGGCGCCGACGCCGTGTGCTTCTTCCAGTGGCGCCAGTCGGCCGCGGGCGCCGAGAAGTACCACTCGGCGATGGTGCCGCACGCCGGAGCCGACAGTGAGGTGTTCCGTGCGGTGACCGGTCTGGGGCAGACCCTCGAGGCGCTCGCGCCCGTGGCGGGTTCCGGGCGCGAACCGGCGCGCGTGGCCGTCCTCTTCGACTGGGACTCGTGGTGGGCCAGCGAGCAGGACTCCCATCCCACCTCCCTCCTCGACTACCACCAGGAGGCCCTCGACTGGTACTCCGCGCTGCTGGCCCTCGGCGTCCGCGCCGACGTCGTGACCACGCGGACCGATCTCACCTCGTACGACGTCCTGATCGCGCCCGTGCTGCACGTGGTCCCGGAGGCGCTCGCCAAGGACCTCACGCGTTACGTCGAGGGCGGCGGCCATCTGGTCACGACCTACTTCTCCGGCATCGTCGACGAGAACGACCACATCTGGCTCGGCGGCTATCCAGGCGCGCTGCGCGAGCTGCTCGGCATCCGCGTCGAGGAGTTCGGGCCGCTGCTCGCCGACGACACCGTCGAGCTGGACAACGCCACCAACGGCACGGTGTGGACCGACCGGATCACCGTCACAGGGCCGGAGGTGGAGGTGCTCGCCCGCTACCGCACCGGTGCGTACGCCGAGCGTCCCGCCGTCACCCGCCGTGCGTCGGGACGGGGTTCGGCGGCGTACGTCTCCACCCGGCTCGGCGCGGACGGCCTCGCCGGCCTGCTGCCGCGGCTCCTCGCCACGGCAGGCGTCGAGAGCGAACTGCCCGCCCCGGCGCGGGGCCGCGTCGAGCTGGCCGTACGCCGCGACGCCGAAAGCCGTTACCTGTTCCTGGTCAACCGGACGGACGACAGCGTCCCGCTGCCCGGACTGACCGGAGACCTCCTGATCGGACAGGCCGGGGACACCGCCGACGGCGGTCTCGTCCTGCCGCCCAGGGAAGTCGCCGTACTGCGGCAGCCCAGCCCCTGACACCCACCCCCTCCTGTACAGCGCCACCCCGTACGAGGGCCGTGCCGTCCTGCCCTGACGCAGGACGGCACGGCTCCGAAGCGCACCTACGTTGGGAGCACACGTTGGCACCTCGCATCCGCACGAGAACCCGCACGAGGCGACTCCTCGGCGTCGTCGGCGTCACCGCCCTGGCCACCGGGGCGGCCCTGGTCACCGCCCCGCCGCAGTCGGCCGCCGCGGCATCCGCAGCCGTCACGGTCCGGCCCGACCCCTCCTACCAGCACGAGAAGTTCGAGGGCTGGGGCACCAGCCTGGTCTGGTTCGCCAACGCCACCGGCGACTACCCCAAGGAGATACGCGAGAAGCTGGCCAAGCTCCTCTTCGGCGACGACGGTCTCGCCCTGAACATCGCCCGCTACAACATCGGCGGCGGCAACGCCCCGGACGTCAAGGACTATCTGCGTCCCGGGGGCGCGGTCGACGGCTGGTGGAAGGCCCCGGCGGGCACCACCCGCGAGGACACCGACTGGTGGAGCGCCACGGACCCGGCCGACTGGAACCCGAAGGCCGACGCCACCCAGCGCTGGTGGGTGGACCGGATCAAGAACGACGTCGACCACTGGGAGACGTTCAGCAACTCGCCGCCCTGGTTCATGACCGAGAGCGGATACGTCTCGGGCAACTTCGATGCGGGCACCGACCAGCTCAAGACCGGGTCCGTCGGCGATTTCGCCTCCTACCTGGTGGGCGCGACAGAGCGGCTCGAGAAGGCCCACGGCATCAAGGTGGACACCCTCGACCCGTTCAACGAGCCCAACACCGATTACTGGGGCACCCGCCTGGGACCTGACGGCGAACCGGTCGGCGGCCGTCAGGAAGGCGCCCATATCGGCCCCGAGCTCCAGCAGAAGGTGATCGGCGCACTCGACCCGGCACTCAAGAAGTCCGGGACCGGCGCGGAGATCGCCGCGATGGACGAGACCAACCCCACCACCTTCACGCGGAACTGGAACTCCTACCCGCAGCAGGTCAGGGACGCCGTCGGGCAGATGAACGTCCACACCTACGGCACCGAGGGACGCACCAGCGTGCGCGACCTGGCCAAGGCGGCGGACAAGCCGCTGTGGATGAGCGAGGTCGAGGGCGACTGGGGCGACGGGCAGGACTTCGACGACATGCGGCCGGGCCTCGGCATGGCCCAGCGGATGGTCGACGACCTGCGTGAACTGGAGCCGAAGGCCTGGGTGTTCTGGCAGCCGGTCGAGGACTACGACAACATGAAGCCCGGCGGCGAGTCCGCCAAGGGCGGCAACTGGGGCAGCATCCAGCTGCCGTTCAGCTGCACATCCAAGGACACCCTCGAAACCTGCCCGATCCGCACGAACACCAAGTTCGACACGGCCCGCAACTTCACCCACTTCATCAAGCCGGGCGACCGGCTCGTCAAGGTCGACGACACCTCAAGCGCCGCCGCCGTCTCACGGAAGGGCGACGGAGCGACGGTCGTCCACGTCAACAGCACGACCGCCGGGCGTGCGGTCACGGTCGACCTGTCCAAGTTCGGCCACGTGAGCGGCGGAGCCACCGTGACGCCCGTGGTGACCAGCGCCGAGGGCAAGCTCGAACGGCACGACGCCATCGACGTCCGCGGCAACAAGGCCACCTTCGATGTGCCCGCCCAGTCGGTGACGTCCTTCCTCGTCAAGGGGGTCTCCGGTGTCGCGAAGGACGCCGCCCTGCTGCAGAAGGACCACACGTACGAGCTGACCGGGGCACAGAGCGGCAAGGAACTCACCGTCGCCGACAACGGCACCGGCCTGGTCATCAAGGCCAATACCGACGCGGACACGGCAGGGCAGCGGTGGCGGCTGCGCCAGATCAGCGGTGACACCGGGAATCAGCGGCGGTACGTGTTCACGAACCCGGCCGAGGGAAAGCGGCTGGCCGTCCGTGACGGCGCCCCGGTGGTCGAGCCCGACACCGGCCCCCGCGACAAGGCCGTCCAGTGGATCATGTCCACGACCGGCGACGGCACATGGACCCTCGTCAACGCGGCCACGGGCCGGCTCCTGGAGGTCGGCGGCCAGGCCACGCACGACGGGGCGGCCGTCACGACGTGGACACCGAACTCCGGCGCCAACCAGCGCTGGAAGGTGTCCGATGTGACGACGGTCCGGGGCGGTTCACAGCGGAGGTAGCCCTCCCGCGCCCCCGCGTACGCCTCGCGGGGCGCATCCAGGACTGAGGGGCGCATCCAGGACCTGGGTGCGCCCCTTGGCGGGTGTTCGTTCGGTGCGGCGGATTCACCCATCGGGCCCCCTGCGGTGTGTGGCGCCCCCGCGTCTCCGCGAACCTGGTCGCAGGCCCTGTCTGATGGTGATGGGAGAACGGCCTTGCCGGGGGTACCCGGCCGCATCAGCGCCGTGATGACCACGCACCGCGGCCGCGCGGTGGCGCCCCGCCGGTCCATCAGGAGGAAAGATGACCACGCAACGCCGGACCGTTGACGAGTCGTACTGGATGGCGACGACGCCCGGTACCGGGTATCCGGCCCCCGGTGAGGATCTGACGGCCGACGTGGCGGTCGTCGGCGGCGGCATCGCCGGCCTCTGCACCGCCTGGGATCTGGTCCGCGCGGGCCTCGACGTCGTCGTCCTGGAGGCGGACCGGATCGCGGCCGGCGTGAGCGGCTGCACCACCGCCAAGCTGACCGCCGCGCACGGCCTCATCTACGCCGGCCTCGAGGCGAGGCACGGCGCCGACGACGCCCGGCTGTACGCGCTCTCGCAGCAGGAGGCGGTCGAGCGGACCGCTGCCCTCTGCGCCGATCTTGGCATCGACGCGGAGCTGGAACGTGCCCCCGCCTTCACCTACGTACAAGACCCCGGACGCGTCGACGAGATGAAGCAGGAGGCGGCGGCGGCGCGCCGGGCCGGACTCGACGCCTCGTTCGTGACCGAGACGGAACTGTCCTTCGACATCGCGGGCGCGGTGCGCGTCGACGGCCAGCTGCAGTTCCATCCGCGGAAGTTCCTGCTGGCCCTGGCCGAGCACATCACCGGCGCGGGGGGACGCATCTTCGAGCGGGCCAGGGTCACCGCGCTGCACGACGGCGCGCGCTGCCGCCTGACCACCGAATCCGGCGCCACGGTCCGGGCACGCGACGCCGTCATCGCCACGCACTACCCGATCTTCGACCGCACCCTGCTCTTCACCCGGATCAAACCCCGCCGGGAACTGGTGATCGCGGCGCCCGTGCCGTCGGACGCGGCGCCCACGGGCATGTACATCACGCCGGAGGGCGGAACCCGTTCACTGCGCAGCGCTCCCTACGACGACGGGCGACGGCTGCTCATCGTCACCGGGGAATCGTTCGAACCGGGTGCGGGCGGCGTTCGTGAACGGTTCGACCGCCTGGACGCCTGGGCGCGCGAGCGCATCCCGCACTTCGCCGAGGCGGCCGACGCCTATCGCTGGGCGGCGCAGGACAACGACTCCGCCGACCATCTGCCGTACGTCGGCCATGCCCACCCCGGGACCCAGCACGTCTTCGTCGCCACCGGCTTCGGCGGCTGGGGCATGAGCAACGGCGTGATGGCGGGCCGTCTGCTCACCGCCCATATCGCGGGCGGGCCGCGACCGGCCTGGACCGACCTGTACGACCCGCGCCGGCTGCCCCCGATGCGCGACGCGGGTCAGCTCGCCTCGTACCAGGCGGCCGCGGCGAAACACTTCGTCGGCGACCGGCTGCACACCAGCCATGTCGACTCGCTGACCGACATCCCGCCCGGCAGCGGAGCGGTCGTACGCCTGCAGGGCAAACGGTGCGCGGTCTACCGCGACGAGAGCGGGCACGCCACCGCGCTCTCCGCGCGCTGCACCCACCTGGGATGCCTGGTGCAGTTCAACGACGCGGAACGGGTCTGGGAGTGCCCCTGCCACGGCTCCCGCTTCGCGACGGACGGCTCGGTCCTGCACGGGCCCGCCACACATCCCCTGGAACCGCGCGAGACCCCGGATGCCCCGGCCTAGGAGAGGGTCTCGCTGTGGTTGCTGTGGACGGCTTCACCGACCGCCTTGACTACCCGATGTATGTGGTGACGGCGGCCGCCGACGGTGCGCCGGCGGGCTGCCTGGTCGGTTTCGCCTCGCAGTGTTCGCTGAATCCGCCGCGCTTCGTGGTGTGGCTGTCCCGGGCGAACCACACGTATCGAGTGGCCCGAGGCACCGCGTTCCTCGGCGTGCATCTCCTCAGGCGCGATCAGCACCAACTGGCCCGGCTGTTCGGTGGGGAGTGCGGCGACCGTGTCGACAAGTTCGCCCACGTCCGGTGGGAGCCGCGCACGGGCGGGGCTCCCGTGCTCACGGACTCCTGCGCCTGGTGGGTCGGCAAGGTCGAGCGGCACGCCGACTGGGGAGATCATGTGGGCTTCCATCTCACTCCGGTGGAGGCGGGCGCGGACCCGCCGCCGCACGAGAAGCTGCTCCGCCTGAGCGACGTCAGCGGCCTCACCCCCGGCCACCCGGCATGATCCCTGAAGGGCGGCCCGGCAGGACTATCCTTGAGCGTGACAAGAACCAACGGCAGCCTGTGCCCTCAGCTGCTGGAGGTAGCCATGAAAGGCGAACACCCCGGCCGTCGCGGGCACCCGCACCCGGAACACCCGCACTCGGAGTCCGGCATCCCGAGCCCTGACCCGCGCGCCGATCCTGACGCCGGTGAGCTCCCGCCGCACACGTACCGTGCCCATCGCCTGCGCCACCTGCTCACCTACGTCTACATGCCGCTCTTCCTGGCCTTGGCCGTGCTCTTCGCGGTGTGGGCGACGCGTTCCCTCAGCGGCGAACCTCCGAGCCCCTGGGCGTTGGCGGGCCTCGCCGTCCTCTTCGCGATCCTGGCCCTGCTTGCCCTTGCCGTTCACTCGGCCCTGCACCACCGTCACCAGGACCGCACCGGCCCTCGCCACTGAACAGCCGGTCCGCCCTCACTCCTCCTGGCAGAGGCAGAAGGGGTGTCCCGCAGGGTCGGCGTAGACACGGAAGCCCCGCTCCCCGCCTCGGTCGTCGAGGTCGAGCGGCGTCGCCCCCACCGCGAGCACCTCCTGCTGCGCCTGCTCCATGTCCGAGACCGTGAAGTCGAGGTGCAGCTGCTGCGAGTCAGACGCCGCCTGCGGCCACTTGGGCGGGCGGTGGTCCGGGGCGCGCTGGAAGGAGATCCGGGCGCCGCCCGTGGCGTACAGGTCGTACCAGTCCTCGTCGTACTGCCGGATCTCACCGCCGAGCACGGCCTGGTAGAAACGGGCCAATGGCTCGGGCTCGGGGCAGTCCAGCGCAACCAAGGTGTAGGTCGCGATCGCCATGGACGATTCGCCTCCCGCGTCGAGACGTGCAGAGGGGAATCGGGTTCCCCGTTTTTTCACCGTAAACCCGCCGCTGTTCCTGTGCCTCTCAGGGCCCAGGTGCAGGGGGAATGAGAGGAATGAGACAAGCCAGTGACCTCGGTCACAAATGGGTAGCCGAATGAACACAGAGGGTTTGCGCAAACCATGGCAGATGGGTGGGCGTGCCGATCGTCGCGCAGGTCGCAGGGGTGGCGCAAAGGGTGGCGCGGACCAGCTCGCGAGAGGCGAACTCGCGCACGATATTTGCCATAACCGGAAACCTACTCTCCGTTAAAAATTGCGGTGGCGTGCATTGCACGAACAGGCCCCCGGGAGCGGTTTCCTTCTCGACAGGAGCAACGAGGCTCCAGGCGTCGGCAGTTGACGAGCGGGGACGAGTTACTGCCCGGCGCTGTGTGAGATCAAAGGGATCACAGGTGACACTCGACGACGTTGCCAGCCTTGTGCTGGCCTCGGCAGCGGCGGCTCGGGCGTTCGCGCCCGACGTGCGCTCCGGTCTGCGGCGCCTTCTGGGTGCCGGGGTCCGGGTGGGTGCAGCGACCCTCATCGAGCAGCAGCCCGCAGCCCGCTCCGAAGCCGCCGTTCTGGACGAAGGGGGCCGCCGATGACCGGGCAGCCTCCCGACGACCGTGGGGAGCGCGCACTGCGCGAGCCGAGCGAGGTGATGCCGCCGGCGTTCTGGGCCTTCCACCAGCTGTACCACCAGGCCTACTTCGAGTACGCCCATGTGCAGTTGGGTGACAAGGACGCCGCGGACCGGCTGGTCGACGCCACCTTCGTCTTCCTGGCTGTCATTTGGCAGCGGGTCACCGCCCAGGGGAATCTCGAAGCATTCGCCTGGACCCTGTTGAAGGAGCGCGTCGCCAGCGAACTGGAAGTACAAGGCCGCGAGGCGGCCGCATTGGAGACCCTGGCCTTCGAGCGCGCCGTGCGTGCGGCCTGCGAACCCATCTTGGACAGTTTTCGCCAGGAATTCCGTGCGCAGGTTACCGAATTGGAGGACGGCCTGGGTCTCTATCAGGCTATGGCACAACTGCCGGAGCGCCAGTTTGATGTCATGGTGCTGCAGTTCGCCCTCGGCTTCACCACGAAGCGCACCGCGCTGGTGATGGGCGTGTGCCAGGCAACTGTTCGCTCCACCCGTCGTGCCGCCAAACGGAAGCTGGCGACGGATCTGGAGCTGGCGATCGCCGAGGACGTCGACGATGAGGAGTGAGCCCATCATGCGCCCGCAGGAACCGCGCACCATCGAAGAAGCCCTTGCCCGGGCCCGGATCTTCGAGGGCGACTACACCGCGGCACATCAGGCTGCTTCCCAGCGGCGCATCACCGAGCAACTCCTGGAACTGCGCTGGATGCAGACCCTCGCCGAACCCCACACCGGCTCGGCCCGGCCGGCCAGGGCACCCCTGCTGCTGCACGAGCAGGCCGCCGTCGACCTGCGGGCCCTGTGCCAGGGCGTCATCCATGACGACGACGCCGTCCACCGCCTGGCCCGCTTCGACACCTTCCGCGACTCCGGCGGCGCACTCGCCTTCGCCTGCCTCCTCGTCCTCGCCGACCGGGAGGAGGGAGCCCAGTTCTGGCTCCAGTTCGCCGCAGGCGGCGGCGAAGCCACCGGCGCTCTGTGCCTGTACCTGCTGCACCTGCGCCGCGGCGAATGGCGTGACGCCCGGCACTGGGCCCAGCAGATGTCCGCTCTTGAGGACTGGCCCAGCCAGTACACACCAGTGCCCCATGAGGTCGTCGACGCGGCCCCCGCGACGTGCGGCGGGGTCAAGGTCTACATCAATCTGCCCGATCACGGCGCCGCCATCCCCGAATCGGCGGTCAAGGGCGCCATGGAGGATCTGGACGTCGATCAGGTGGGCGACTTCAACGCCGTCCCACAGCCGAGCCCAGAACTGGCACACCAACTCGAGGATCTCGTCACGGCCGGCCGCTGAGGCAAGGATCGGCGGCCTCGCCGGAGCCGGCAGCCGTCGCGTACGCGGCGCTTCACGCGGCGCTTCACGCGGCCTTGGACAGGGCGGACCGGTCCGTCCTTGCCACGTGCCGGGCGGGTGTCACGGGGCTTGTCGTGGCTCCTCGTCCGTCGTGGCGCGGCCACAGGAGGCGGGCGCCGGCCGCTCCCGCTCCCGCAAGGACCGCGAGGACGGACCAGGCAAGGGTGAAGCCGGCGTTCGTGCCGAGCCATCCCGCGACGGGGTAGGTGATCAGCCAGGCCAGGTGCGACAGGGAGAACTGCGCCGCGAATGCCTCGGGGATCGCGTCCCGCCCGACGGAGGCGCGCAGAACCTTGCCGGTCGGCGTGATGATCAGCGCCATGCCGATGCCGATCACGGTCCAGATGATCGCCGTACCGGTCCATGTGATCAGACCGGCCGCGATGAGCGTCACCGCGGCGGTCGTGCCGCCGACGAGGACTCCGGCGCCGGTCATCATGACGGTGCGGGCGGCGATCCGGTCGAGAACGCGGGGCAGTACGAGGGCGGTCAGGAGGGTTCCGGTGCCGGAGGCGGCGAGCATCCAGGCGACGTCCGACTGCGAGCCGCCGAGCTCGTCACGGACGTGGTTGACGGTGTTGACGACGATCGACCCCGCCGCCGCGACCACGAGGTTGAGCGCCATGATGCCGCGCAGCCGCGGCGTCCTGAAGAAAGTCCTGATACCTGATGCCGCCTTGTCCCATGCCTTGGTGTGGGTACTGGGGCGGGCGTCGGGGATGCGTGTCGACAGGACGAGCAGGGCGGAGACGAGGAATCCGGCGGAGGTGCCCAGGAACAGCCGGTCGAAGCTCATGAACGTCAGGGCGACGGCTGCGAGTACGGGGCTGAGCAGGCTCTCCATGGTGGAGGCGACCTGGGAGGCGGACAGGGCACGCGTGTAGTCGGACTCGTCGGTGACGATGTCGGGGATGACGGCCTGGAACGTCGGGGTGAACGCCGCGGAGCCGGCCTGGAGCACACCGATCAGGACGTAGATGTGCCAGACCTCGGTGACCAGCGGCAGTGCCAGGACCACCGCACCGCGGACCACGTCGAGGAGGACCAGGAGAGTTCTCCTGGGAAGCCGGTCGACGTACGCGGCAGCCAGCGGGGCTATGACCACGTACATGACCATCTTGATGGTCAGGGCGGTGCCGAGGACCATGCCGGCGCGAGGTCCCGCGAGGTCGTAGGCGAGCAACCCGAGGGCCACTGTGGTCAGTCCCGTACCGAAGAGGGCGATGACCTGGGCGCTGAACAGGTGGCGGTAGTCGCGGACGGCGAACAGACGCATGGCGGGTTCCTTCCGTGTCCGTGCGGCGGGGCACGGCCCCTGGGTGGGGGCCGTGTCCCGCGACTACAGGCGGGGGTGTCTTCTCTACGCATCGGTGGCGGTCCGTACCGTGAACTCGGCTGTCCTGACGACGTCGTTGTGCTGGAAGTCCAGGTACAGGCGGTAGGTGCCGGCCGTAGGCGCGACCGCCATGAAGGCGATCCCGGGACCCGGCGTGGTGGTGCCGTCACCGGGTTCGCCCTCCGGGTGGACGTGGAGGTAGCCCAGGTCGCCGACCCGCAGTGCCACCAGGTGCCCGTACGCGGCCAGGTAGGGCTGCAGGTCGGTGACGGGGCGGTCGTTCCGGCTGACGGTGAGGGTCAGTTCGCTCGCCTCGCCGGGCAGGAGTTCGCCTTCGAGCGCGACGGTGTACTCGCCGATCTGCGCGATCCCGGTGGCCGCGGGGAGCGGCAGCGGGTCGTACGACCCGGCGACCGCGACGTCGATTCCCAGCGTCATGGTCCCGTCGTGGCCGGCCGGGTGGATGTCGGCGAAGAATCTCCAGTCCCCCGGTTCCAGGGCCAGTTCGACGCTCCAGGTGCCCTTCTCGTCCCTCACCGGGTGCACGTGCTGGAACCCGGCCGTGTCACGCCGGACAGCGATGAAGTGCAGTTCCTTCTCGTGCTCGGTCACGAACTCGGTCACTGGCTGCCCGTCGGGGCCGATCACCCGGAAGCTGACCGGCTGCACACCGGCGGCGAGGATCGTCGATTCGAGCTGGAGGGTGTAGCCGTTCTCGGAGACCGCAAGCCCACCGGGCTGGGCTCCGCCGTGGCCGCCGTGGCCGCCGTGGTTGATCTGGTCGTGGCCGGAGTGGTTCCTCATGACGTCTCCAATGGTGTGATGGGGGTATTCCGGTACCCCGACAGTGGCGTGCGGTCGGCAAGCAGGTCACCGGCTATACGCCGAGCTGCTCGCCCGTGGACTGCGGGGCGTCGACCTGCTGTGCGGCAGCCGTAGCCTTGTCGCCGCGCATCACGAGGAGGGTGATGACGCCGCCCGCGGCGGCGATCCCGGCGGCGCCCAGGAACGCCGCGCTGAAGCCGTCGGTGAGCGCCGGGAGATTGCCCAGCTGTCCCGCGCCCTGCGAGGCGGCGAGGGCGGTCAGGGCTGCCAGACCGAGGGCCGAGCCGACCTGGTAGGTGGTGTTGACGATTCCGGAGGCCAGACCCGCCTGCTCCTGCGGGGCACCGGACATGGCAGCCATCATCGCCGGGATGTACGCCAGCGACATGCCGAGGGCCGCGACCAGCGAGGCGGGCAGGACGTCGACCACGAACGAACCGGTCGGCTCGACGGCCGAAAGCCACAGCAAGCCTGCCGCCAGGACGAGCAGTCCGCCGCCGATGAGCGGCTTGGAGCCGAACTTCGCGAGCAGCTTCGCGGTGATCGCCGTCATGAAGATCATCAGGAGCACGGTCATCGGAAGCAGCGCCGCGCCGGAGGCGAACGCCCCGTAGCCGAGCACCTGCTGCAGGTACAGGTTGAGGAAGTACCACATCGGGATCCATGCGGCGCCGAGCAGCGCCATCGCCAGGTTGGCGGACCCGAGGCGCGGCACCCGCCAGATGCCGAGCGGCATCAGCGGCTGGCCTGTCGACTTCTGGATCACGAAGAACAGGGCCAGCAGGGCAGCGGCGCCCACAAGCTGAAGAACGGTGGTGCCGGATCCCCAACCGACGTGCTCCGCGCGGACGATGGCGAACACGGCGAGGGCGAGACCCGCGGTGACGGATGCGGCACCGAGTACGTCCACTCGTCCGCGGCGGGACTCGACGACGGGCAGCAGCTTGGTGGCCGCGAGGGTGGCGACGCCGATCGGGACGTAGATGATGAAGATCCAGGGCCAGCTGAGCCACTCGGTGAACACACCGCCCAGGAAGACTCCCGCCGTGCCGCCGGCGGGTGCCGCGGCGCCATAGAGCGCCATCGCCTTGCCCAGCTCCTTCGGGTCGTGGGCGAAGAGGATCATCAGGAGCGTCATGGCGGCGGGCGCGATCAGCGCACCGCCGACACCTTGTACGGCGCGACCCACGACCTCGACCCAGGCGCTCTGCGCGGCCGCGGCAACGACCGAGCCCGCTATCAGGACGACCCAGCCCGCGTTGAAGACCTTGCGGGCGCCCAGGAGGTCGGAGAGCCGACCACCGAGCAGCAGGAGACCGCCGAAGGCGATGACATAGGCGTTGAATACCCACTGCAACTCACCCTGGGAGAAGCCGAGTTCACGTTGCATCTCGGGGAGCGCCACTCCGATGATGCTGGTGTCCATGATCACCATGAACTGGGCGGCGGCGAGTACGAGCAGCGCCCACCAGCGCCTTGGGTTGACTGTTGACATGATCCCATCCCCTTGCTCACGTACCCCGTGGGGGTATCTTCGAACGGGAACTTAACATACCCCTAGGGGGTATGCAACGGGCGCCGGTCATTTGTGTAAGCGCACTCGGGGTGGGGACGGGCGGCATGGTTGCCGCCCGTCCCCACCCCCTGGTGCGTGCGGGGTCGGTCAGGCCGTCGCGGGCTGAGGTTCGGGCGCAGGGCGTGTCAGGCGTCCGGTCCGGTGCAGGCCGTAGAGGGACGCCGAGCAGGCCAGCCCGAGGCCGAGGAGGGCGAGCCAAGGCAGCGCGGACATTCCGGCGGCCCGGGCAGCGTCGAGGGCCGCGCCGGTGAGCAGGTTGCCGAGCGTGATGCCGATTCCGCAGATGGTGTTGTAGAGGCCGTAGTGGGTGGCGACGAGTCGGTCACCCGAGAGCCGGACGATGGTGTCCATCTCGAAGGGGTACGCGATCATCGTGCCCAGCGCCAGCATGAGTGCGGCCAGCATGGGCGGTACGGCGGCGAGCAGCCACCGGCCGATGCCGTCGTCCGGCACCGGAACGGCGGTCGCGGCCAGGAGCGGTATGAACGCCGCTCCCATGATCAGCAGGCCCCAGGCCAGGGCGCGGCCGGGTTCCAAGTGCTCCTTGCACCAGGCCGTCACACGGGTTTGGCAGAGAATCGTGGTCAGGCCGGAGGCGGCGAAGAGCAGTGCCACGGCAACGGTGCCGAACTCGCCGCCGCCACCCAGGCGCCGCACTTCGAGCGGCAGCGCGAGGTAGACCTGGAAGGAGAGGACGTACGAGCCGATCATCGCGGTGGAGAAGAGCAGGAACGCCCGGTTGGCGATGACGCCGCGCCACTGCGCCAGCACACTCTCCCGCCCACCGGCGCCATCGCCTGCGGGATCGTCGCCCCTGCGGGCGGGCAGTGCACGGATCTGCACCACGCTCAACAGGCCGAAGATCGCCGCCGAAACCAGGCAGGTGACACGGAAGTCGACTCCGGTGAGCAGCATCCCGACGAGCGGGCCGAGCAGGATGCCCGCCTGGTAGAAGACGTTGAACAGGGCGAACGCCTCGACCCTGCGCTCACCCGCGTCCGCCGCGAGGTAGGCCCGTACGGCAGGGTTGAACAGGGCGCCGGCGAAGCCCGTGGCCGCTGAGGCCGCGATCAACGCCGCGACCGAGTCGACAAGACCGAGCGTCGCGAAACCGACCGTGCGCAGAACACATCCGGCGACGATCAGCGGCTTGTAGCCGAACCGGTCGGCGAGGGTGCCGCCGATGAGGAACATGCCCTGCTGGCTGAAGTTCCGCACCCCCAGGACGAGCCCGACCAGCCAGCCCGCGAGACCGAGCGACCCGGACAGGTGCTGCGCCAGGTACGGCATCAGCATGTAGAAGCCGAGGTTGATCGTGAATTGGTTGGCGAACAGGAGTTGCACGCTCCGGTCGTAGGAGCGCACCTGCGCGATCGTGCCCTTCACTGGTTCCCTCCTTCGAGCTCATCGGCCTTGGCAGGCGGGGAGAGCGGATCGGCGACCTCGGCGCAGCGGGTCCAGCGGGTCACTTCCTTCTCGTCGGGGCGGCCCACCACCTCCGGCTCGGGAGCCGGGACCACTCCCAACAGCCCCTGATCGGCGCAGTACTGATCGTCGTAGACGGTTTCCAGATAGCGCTGAGGCCCGTCAGGGAAGATCGCGACGATCCGTGTGTCCCGAGGCTGCGTACGTGCCAGCCACCCGGCCACGAGCGCGACCGCGCCGACGCTCCAGCCGCCCGTGGCGTAATGCGATGTCGCCAACTGCCTGCAGGCCCAGACGGATTCGGCCGGCGCCACCCAGTGCACCTCGCTGAAGTTCTCGTACGCGACATTGCGCGGGTAGATGCTGGATCCGAGCCCCCGCATGAGCCTGGGCCGGGCGGGCTGCCCGAAGATGGTCGAGCCGACGGTGTCCACGCCCACCAGGCGCATGTCCGGGTACAGCTGGCGCAGCGCCCGGGAGATGCCCGCGGAGTGGCCCCCGGTACCGACACTGCAGACGAGTACGTCCACATGGCCGATCTGGGCGGCGAGTTCGAGGCCGAGCGGAGTGTAGGCGGAGACGTTGTCGGGGTTGCCGTACTGATCGGGGCACCAAGCTCCGGGCTCCCGCGCGAGCAGCTCGACGACCCGGTCCCGTCGGGCCTGCTGCCAGCCTCCGGTGGGGTGCGGTTCGGGCACCATGTCGACCGTGGCGCCGTACACGGCAAGGAGACGGGTCATGGACGGTTCCAGGCCCGGGTCGGTGACGAGGGTGACGGGGTGCCCGTAGACCATCCCGGCCAGGGCGAGGCCGAGCCCCAAGGTGCCACTGGTCGACTCGACGATCGGGCGGCCCGGCAGCAATTCACCGCGGGCACGGGCCCGTTCGACCATGTGCAAGGCCGGGCGGTCCTTGATGCCGCCCGGGTTGAAGCCCTCCAGCTTGGCCCAGAAGCCGCGGTCGGGCGGGGTGAACGGCTGGGCCACCCGAAGGACGGGTGTGTTGCCGACGAGCCCTGGAAGGCTGGATCCGGCAGGAGTGAAGTCACTCGTGGTCAGAGAGTGCATCTGATTCGCTCTCATTTCGCTGTAGTAGCTGCGCGGGTGCTCGTCTCGCGCTGCTCGCCCGTCAGGCGAGCGGCGCGGCGGATCGACTGCGGCCGACCGCGAAGGCGGCTCCTAGATCAGCCACCTGCACAGGACGGCCGGCCTGGTCCGGCCGCCATCCGGTATCCGGCTGCGCGCAGCGCCGAAGTACTCAGCGATGAGGGGTGTGACAGGGGTCGTCGGGTTCTCGAGCCCGCTCGCGTACGGCAGACCGCGTACGGGAGCAGGAGCGGTTCCGGCGGTTCCGGGATCGGAGACGGAGCAGCCGGCTGGTGACTCGGGTCCGTCGAGCACCTCCGCCGTGCGCCGCTCCTCGGGCGGGGTGAGTGTTCGCGACATGGCACCGAGGGGGCCCGTCGACTGCTCACCGGCGTGCGCCGTCTCGGCGGCGCACTGCACCAGAGTGAGCAGAAGAACGGTCACCGCGGTCCATGCGAGTCGGCGCTTCCACAGCACCTGGGCTCGCGATATGGCCCAACTCCCCAGGGGCGAACTCGCCCATGAGGAAGGGGACATCGGTTCAGCAGAGCAGGGCGGCACAGATCCTCCGTGCGGCGGCTGCCCCTGCCGGATGGTCCAAGGCAGGGCAGCGATGGGCGGGGGGGGTGACGACGAGCCGTCGAACCGTCCCCGAGCCATCCGGTGGAAGGCACGCGAGGGAAGGTCAGACGCCGGGAACCGGCCGACGGGAGGAAGCACGACGACGGCCTCGGGCCGCATCGGCAGGCCTCAGCGAGGCGTCGACCGATGGAGAAGGGGCGCTGACCTAGATACGTAGAACTGGAGACTCCGCCGCGTGCGGTATCGGAACGACGAAGCCCCGCACGGCTGATGGGCGGACATGCACGAGCGGCGGCACCACGGTTTCCGCCGCCGAACTCAGCGAAGTGAGGCACGGCAGCCCGAGCGCGGGGCTCTGCGACGGCTGGCCAAGACCGCATTCATCGAGGGCGTGCTGCTGCCCGTGGCTGTCGCCGCCGTGGTGATCGACCGGCACTTCGGCCGGGTAATGCGTGGCGATTGCAACAGGCTGCCCCGGCCCGGGTTCAGCGTGGCCGCCGATCGCCGTCGAGGCCCCGCTGCCCGACGCGACGTGACCCGCTGTGCTCTCGGGGCTGGCCGCGTGCGTGTACAGAAGGCTGAAGAGGATCAGGCCAAGGCCCAGCAGGCGCAGCGGGATCGCAGTTGAGCGACTCCGCAATGCGCCGCAAGGAGACCAGGCCGTAATCACGCCGTGATCCTAACCTCTGCCTGTCTGACTGACGTAAGGGACGGCGCGAACAGCGAGTGATCAAGCCATATGCGCCCCTTCGGGACGGCGCGGTGCGCCCGGCGGAGATGCCCCGCCGAGTGCACCGCCTGCCGGACGTTGTCCTGTTCCGTCAGCCTGCTCTCCGAAGCCGCGGCCCCCCGGAGCGGAGTGGGTTCGACGCAGGGAGAGAAGGATCAGCAACGCGAAGGCAGCGAACGCGGCAGCCGTGCGCGCGTAGTTGAACGCCTCCCAGCGAGCCAGGATCTCGGCGTGATCGGCTGGTGCCGAGGTGGCCGCCCACTGCTTGATACGGCCGTTGATGGGGACATTTCCCAGACGCGTGATCAGGAAGGACACCACAGCGAGGAGCCCGGCCCCACCGGCCAGCCGCCGTGCGGTGCCATGCGTCATGGCGGCAAGCGCGAGAGCGCTGAGCGCCGACAAGCCCATGGCGCCTTGCATGGTGATGCCGTTCATCTGCATCAACTGGGCATGGAAGGCCAGCCTCATGTCGAGCGGTACGGCGTTGAAGGTGGGGACGAGATTGGCCGCTCCATAGCCGAACGCGCCTGCGAGAGCGCCGGTGGACAGGAGGGCGAGCCCTTGCACGATCCGGATACGCCCACGGATCACTCCCCCATCTCCAGTTCTGCGGGAGTGAGGGACCGTGTGAGCTGCTCGGCTCGGCGCAGCAGGCCTTCGGGGGTGAACTGCGCGAACATGTGGACTCGCGTGGATACCGGTCCGCCCTTACGCATCTGAGCGTGAATCGTAAAGCGGGCGGCGATCCGGTCGCCGTCCGCGAACGCCTCGTGCATCTCGAACCGGAACTCCCGCAGGTTCTTGCGTACCGGGCGGAGATGAGCGAGGAGTCGGCCCCAGTCGAGCCGTACCCCGTCGGCGACCTGCACGACGTCGCGGGTGTAGTACCTGGACATCAGGTCAGAGGCGTCTTCCGAGCCGTGCACCACGGCCTCGGTGAAGGTCGTGAAGAAGTCGGCGATGAACTGCTCGGGAGGTTTCGCGTGGAGAGGGTTCACCGTGCTCCTGCCATGAGTGGGGCTGCACGCCGCAGCGATCTCTTACAAGCCTGTAAGGTATAGCGAGGCATCTATTTCTGACAAGGGTGTAAGAGTTGACTGCTTTCGAGACTCCGGGTGACGCGTCGCGGACACAGCCTCGCCGTCGCGCCGACGCCGAGCGCAGCAGGGCCGCAGTGCTGGACGCCGCCCTCCGACTGCTGGCCGAGCGGCCCGACGCAGGAATGGCCGCCATCGCCACCGCGGCCGGCGTGACCCGCCAGACCGTGTACGCACACTTCGGCACCCGCGACGCACTACTGGACGCTGTCGCCGACCGGATCACGGACCAGGCCATGGCCGCGATGGACGAGGCGGAGGAGAACGGAGGGCCCGCCCTGGACTCACTGTTGCGACTCCAGGACATCGGCTGGCGCCTGTTCGAACACAACCCGGTACTCCTCCAACTCGGGAGCAGCCGCTCCCGAGCCGACGGCGACGCCGACGCCGACCAGGCCCGGCATGAGCCCGTCACAGCCCGGCTCACGCGGCTGATCGAGGAGGGCCAGGCGTCAGGCGAATTCGACCCCGCACCGCCCGCCACCTGGCTGGTGGCCGCAGTCACCGCACTGGGCCACGCAGCGGGCGCCGAAGTCGGGGCGGGCCGCATGCCGGCGGAGGAGGCGGCGACATGGCTCCGGACCGCCACACTCGCCCTCCTGGGGGTCGGCCCCCGAAACTCGGCACTCTAGGCGGCTCGCGCGCCCCATGGTCACCCGGGCGCGCGAAGGTCCGACCGCGGGGGACGTTGCGGCCGGGCCTGTCAGTGGGTTGGTCAGCGGCGCCGGAAGAGGCAGACGAGTGCCGTTCGTTCGCCGGTGAGCGCCTTGCCTTCGGAGGCAGCCATGTTGGTCAGCGTCCAGCCCTGCGCTTCGATGGCTTCGATCTGCTCGCCGACGCCACTCATGATGCCGGTGGAGCGGTGGCTTGCGTTCGCTTCAATGATCTTGAAGGTGAGCACTTGCCGCCCAGCGGTATAGGCCTCAGCTGCGACTCTGTTTGCCTCGTTGGCCTTGGCGTTGTTGATGAACCCCATGTGTACCCCCCAGGTACGGATGATGAGAGAGGCCCACATTGCCAGCGGATGATGATCGATAGGCGGCTATCTGCCGATCCCGGGCATGAGCAAGGCCCGCACTGGGCGGGCCTGTTGTTTCCGGGCATGTCGGATCGTGTCGCCCACTGACGGGCGGATCTTGTCGGTGGGCACCCCAGACCTGCCCAAGTCTCCCGCTGTCTACGCAGGTTGGCCCTGTGACCCGCAGCTCCAGGACGAGCGGTCCGCAACCGAGTGAATCTTGATCAGAACACCGCCAGGCACTAACACAGAGTGAACGGGCGTAGCCATCCTGTCCCAGGAAAGATCCCTCCCCCAGAACGGATTCCTCGTATGCGCATGCGTCGTTCGCTCGGACTTCTGGCCGTCACGGCCGCCATCACGCTCGCCGGCAGTGCAGGTACCGCCTACGCCGAGTCGACTCCCCTGGAGCCCGGCCACGTACAGGCCATGGCCATGGAGGGCGAGGACACCCTGCAAGTGAGGGACAACGCCGAAGAGCGCCTCGTGGTCGGGGACGTCGTGGTCGAAAGCCGCGCCATCCGAGGCACGTGCGGTGGCCACGCGTGCGGGGGCGGCTGGCTCAGCTGACCCTTCGAGGCCGCCGGGCTCTGAAGGCCTGGTAGGCGCGTGATTCCCGGCCGCCGCGGCGCGGCGGCCGGGTACCCCTCTCCGACGAGCGTGCCTTCAGTCAGGGCTGCTCCTGGACCCGTGCGATGAGCAGGGCGACGTCGTCGTGGCCGGCAGGGTGCCGTAGGGCTTTCAGGAGCCGGTCGCAGGTGTCTTCCAGTGAAGCGTCGGGGATGGTGTCGAGGTGGGTGAGTAGGGCGTGCAGGCGGGTGTCGATGTCCTGGTCGCGGGTTTCGACGAGGCCGTCGGTGTAGAGGACGAGTCGGTCACCAGGGTCGAGATCGACGGTGGTGGTGCGGAAGGTGACGCCGCCGACGCCGAGGGGTGCGCCGGTGGGCAGGTCGATCAGCTGTGCTGGCTGGCCGGTGCGGATGAGGACCGGGGGCACGTGTCCGGCGTTGGCGAAATGGCACCGTCGGCGGTGGGGGTCGTAGACCGCGTAGGTGCAGGTGGCGATGTAGTGCTCCAGGCCACTGGTGATCTTGTCCAGGTGGTGGAGCACCTGTGCGGGGCCCAGGTCGAGTTCGGCGAAGGCGCAGGTCGCGGTGCGCAGGCGTCCCATGGTGGCGGCGGCGTCGATGCCGTGGCCCATCACATCGCCTACGACCAGCGCGGTCCTGTCGTGAGCGAGGGGGATGACGTCGAACCAGTCGCCGCCCACTTCGTTGCTGGACCTGGCGGGCTGGTAGCGGGAGGCCACCTCCAGGCCGACCAACGGTGGTGGGTGATCCGGCAGCAGGCTGCGTTGGAGGGTGATGGCGGTGTTGCGGACGCTCTGGAACCAGCGAGCGTTGTCGATGCTGACGGCGGCGCGCACGGCCAGCTCTCCTGCCAGCACGGCGTCGTCGTGGTCGAAGGGCTGAGGGTTGCGGGTGCGTTTGAGGTCCAGGGCGCCGATCACTTCTCCGCGGGCGATCAGTGGTACGGCGAGGTAGGAATGAACGCCGGCGCGGCGCAGGAGGGTGGCCGCATCGGCGTCGCGCGCGATCCGCGGCAGGTCGTCGGCTTTTACGTGCGGGATCAGGACGGGCCGGCCGGTGCGGACGCATTGCGTGACCAGCCGGTCCGGATCGTAGGCGGCGATGGTGCCGGGCCGGTCCGCCGCGTCGGCGGCCTCGCTGGGACGGGCGGTGGCCAGGGCCAGCGCCCGGAAGACCGTATTGCCGCCACGGCCCCCTGCCGAGGGGCTGCCCTCCAGGAGGGAGTCGAGGATGTCGACGGCGGCGACATCGGCGAAATCGGGGATCGTGAGGTCGGCGAGCTCATGGGCGGTCTGATAGAGGTCGAGGGTGGTGCCGATACGGACGGAGGCATCGGCGATCAGCGCGAGGCGGTGCCGGGCTCGGTCGGCTTCCAGGGTTGCCTGGTGACGTTCGGTGGTGTCCACGACCGAGAGAGCGATGCCCAGCACGTGCCCGTCCGAGGCATCCAGCCGGTAGTACGACGTGGACCAGGCATGATCGTTGCCCGGGTCCGCCGGGGTGCGGCCGATGCTGGCCTGGTCGACGATCGAAGTGCCGGTGCGAAGGACCTGGCGCATCGCGGTCTCGACCGCATGGACGTCCAGGGTGGGCAGGACGTCGCGGAAGCGGCGGCCGAGGTGTCCCGCTGCGGGGATGCCGTTGATCCGCTCGAGGGCGGGGTTGACCGTGACGTAGCGAAGGTCGGTGTCCAGCACGGCCAGCCCGATGGGGGACTGCGAGACGAGCCTGGTGGACAGGGCCAGGTCGCGCTCCACCGTACGCAAGGCGTCCTGGTCGCTGGCCAAGCCCAGCGCGTACAGGGCTCCCTGGCCATCCTCCAGACGCATGTTGCGGAATTCGACCAGGCGGGTCGTGCCGTTCTTGTGCCGGATCGGGAAGGCTCCGGCCCAGGTCTCGCCGCTGTCCATGACCTCGTCGAACAACCGGGTGACCAGGTCCAGGTCGTGTTCGTGGACCATCAGACGACCCGCGTACTGACCCAGTGCTTCTCCGGCGGTGTAGCCGAACAGTTGCTCGGCCTGCGGGCTCCACAGCATGATCCGACCGTCGGCGTCCAGGACCACGGCGGCGATACGCAGCAGGTCCATCAGGCCGCCGGGCGCGGCCTGGCCGGCCTTCGGCCGTTCTGGCTGCGGTCGCCGAGCGTGCGTCGCGCTCATCCCCAGCCCTCCTTTCGCCCGCGGGTGCCGCGTCGGCT
This sequence comes from Streptomyces rectiviolaceus, assembly GCF_039533825.1. Classification (NCBI taxonomy): domain Bacteria; kingdom Bacillati; phylum Actinomycetota; class Actinomycetes; order Kitasatosporales; family Streptomycetaceae; genus Streptomyces; species Streptomyces rectiviolaceus. Next base: position 124,381 of record NZ_BAAAUG010000024.1, on the reverse strand, counting down.
GGGGCCTGCTTTCTCCCATGGTCCGCCCGAACCGCTCAGTAACCCAGCCCAGCTCAGTAACCCAGCCCAGCCACGCCCGCCCGCGGAACGGCAGGGAGGCTGCGCGACGGCGAGTATGCCGTTCCGATGACGGTTTGTCCTTTGGCGGAGCTTGCCTCGCGGCCGGACTCACCGCATCTTGTGGAACGCATCCAGGGGGCTTGGTGCCCAAACCCCTCCATCGTGGCTCGCACCACCTGGCGCTACTACCTTGATACTGGCCTTAATCTCACCAGGAGGTACCCATGAAGATGCTGATCAACGTGGCGGAGACCGTCGTGGCGGACGCGCTGCGGGGTATGGCGGCCGCGCATCCCGACTTGACGATCGACGTGGAGAATCGCGTGATCGTGCGCAGGGACGCTCCCGTCGACGGGAAGGTGGCCCTCGTCTCCGGCGGCGGGTCCGGGCATGAGCCGCTGCACGGCGGGTTCGTGGGGCCGGGGATGTTGTCGGCCGCCTGTCCCGGTGAGGTGTTCACCTCGCCCGTGCCGGATCAGATGGTGCGCGCCGCGGCCGCCGTGGACAGCGGGGCGGGGGTGCTGTTCGTCGTGAAGAACTACACGGGGGACGTCCTCAACTTCGACATGGCCGCCGAGCTCGCCGAGGACGAGGGCATTCAGGTCGCCAAGGTCCTCGTCAATGACGACGTGGCCGTCACCGACAGCCTGTACACGGCCGGGCGGCGTGGCACCGGGGCGACGCTCTACGTGGAGAAGATCGCGGGAGCGGCGGCCGACGAGGGCATGCCGTTGGAGCGGGTCGAGGCCATCGCGCGGCAGGTGAACGAGAACGCGCGGAGTTTCGGAGTCGCACTGAGTGCGTGCTCCACGCCTGCCAAGGGCAGTCCGACCTTCGATCTGCCCACCGGCGAGCTGGAGTTGGGCGTCGGGATCCATGGCGAGCCCGGGCGTGAGCGGCGCCCGATGATGACGTCCAGTGAGATCGCGGACTATGCGGTGAACGTCGTGCTCGAGGATCTCCGTCCCCGTAATCCCGTGCTCGTGCTCGTCAACGGCATGGGGGCCACTCCCCTGCTCGAGCTGTACGGCTTCAATGCCGAGGTCCAGCGTGTCCTCGCCGAGCGTGGTGTCGTCGTGGCGCACACGCTGGTCGGCAACTACGTGACCTCGCTGGACATGGCCGGGGCGTCCGTCACCCTGTGCCAGGTCGACGAGGAGCTGCTGCGGCTCTGGAACGCTCCGGTGCGTACCGCGGGGCTCCGCTGGGGTATCTGATCCCTCAGCCGTCACCACGTACGACACACGGCCATGCGTACTCAACTGTTCTACCGCGTTCTACCGCGCAAGGAGTTTCCGTGCTCGATGCCGCATTCTTTCGTCACTGGCTGACCTCGGCCGCCGCTCTCGTCGACCGGGAGGCGGAGCGGCTCACCGAGCTGGACTCGCCGATCGGCGACGCCGACCACGGCAGCAATCTGCAGCGCGGTTTCGCCGCCGTGTCCGCCACCCTGGAGAAAGAGGCGCCCGCCACGCCGGGGGCCGTACTCACCCTGGCGGGGCGGCAGTTGATCTCGACCGTGGGGGGTGCGTCGGGACCGCTCTACGGCACGTTGCTCCGGCGTACCGGCAAGGCTCTCGGTGACGCGGCCGAGGTCAGCGAGCAGCAGTTCGCGGACGCGCTGCGCACGGGCGTCGACGCGGTCAGCGCGCTCGGTGGCGCGGTGCCCGGCGACAAGACCATGCTGGACGCCCTCGTCCCCGCGGTCGACGCGCTCTCGGAGTCGTTCGGCGCGGCGCGCGACGCCGCCGGCGAAGGAGCTCTCGCCACCACGCCCCTGCAGGCGCGCAAGGGGCGGGCCAGTTATCTGGGTGAGCGCAGCATCGGGCACCAGGATCCCGGGGCGACCTCGTCCGCGCTCCTCTTCGACGCGCTCGCGCAGACCGCGGAGGCCGGCCGTGAATGACGACAAGATGGTCGGCATCGTCCTTGTCTCGCACAGCGGGCCCGTCGCCGAATCCGTCGCCGCGCTTGCCACGGGGCTCGCGGGCGGCGGGGCGACCGCGCCCGTGGCCCCCGCGGGCGGCACCGAGGACGGCGGCCTCGGCACAAGCTCCGAGCTCATCGCCCAGGCCGCCGCGAAGGTGGACCGCGGCGCGGGCATCGCGATCCTCACCGACCTGGGCAGCGCGGTCCTCACGGTGAAGGCGCTGATCGCCGAGGGCGACGAGCTCCCGGAGGGCGCCCGGCTGGTGGACGCCCCGTTCGTGGAGGGCGCGGTCGCGGCGGTGGTGGCCGCGTCGGCGGGCGCCGATGCCGCCGCGGTGGAGGCCGCGGCAGCGGAGGCGTACTCCTACCGGAAGGTGTGAGGCTCCCTGCTGGTCAATTCTGACGGAGGAACTGCCGGGCCAGCGCGTCACCTCGGGTGACCGCGGCCCGGTGGTTTTCGATGGGTGACACCTTGGGTCCCTGGAAGACGATGTAGGTGACGCCCGCGTCGGTGCCGCCCGACCTGGGGTCGGGGCGGATGCCGAGCGACTTCCCCGCCGCGTACGACGCCTCGCCGATGAGGTCGGTGGGTCCTGTGTCGCCGACGACGGCGTACGTGACCTTGTTGCCGTGGATCACGGCGGCCACCGAGCCGCCCGTGATGCCGTGCTCGGCGTGGCTCCAGAGGCGGCTCGCGCCCGGCACGACGATGTAGGGGAGGCTCTCCGCGCTCAGCTGGCGGCCGCTGGATTCCTGGAACGCGGTGGCGGGGAGGAACAGCGGGTCCGTGCGCCGGTTGCAGGCCTTGCCCGGGCGGCCGTCGCAGTCGATGTCCATGTCGGCCTTCCAGAACACCGCGCCCCGCTTGCCGCAGACGGGAATGGTCGCGTGGGCGCCGTCGTCCGTACGGTACTTGCCGCGCGAGACCTGTTCACAGGATCCGGCCTTGGCGAGGAGTGCGGCAGCGGACACGGATCCTTCCTGGGCGGCCGGAGTGGCTGAACTCCCCTTGCTGTCCCATGACTTGCGGGCAGGTGCGCTCTCCAGCGGATACGCCGCGGCGATCAGTGAGGCGGGAGCGAGCAGGGCGGCTCCGGCAGTTACTGCGAGCACCGCCGTTGTGGTACGCACGAGAAGAGACCTTCCCCAGGAGGAAACTGACGGACAGACACCCCAATCTGTCCCGAGTCGCACGTCCCGGCCACCGCTCAGGGTCCGGACGGTGCACGCGCGCCCCTTGATCCGCCCCGTTTCCCTGATGTGCGCCGCCCCCTTGATGTGCACCCGACACCTGTGTCAAATAGGTCCGGACCAATGCCGCCCGAGTGGAAGGCACGACCGTGCGACGGACCCCCCACCTGTCCACCTCCCTGACCGCCCTCCTGGCCCTCACCGGCTGCGCCCTCGCCGCCTGCACCCTCACCGCCTGCGCCTGGGGCGGCGACCAGGACGCGAAGGACGTGCAGCCCCCGACCGCCCCCCGAGGCGTCACGGTCCAGGCGGGCAGCGCCACCACCACGCACGTCATGTGGAACAAGGCCACGGACGACACCGGGGTCACCGGCTACGACGTGTACCGGGGCGCCACCAGGGTCGAGCGCGTGCCGGGCGGCAAGCACATGGTGGATGTCGTCGGCCTGAAGCCGTCCACCGCCTACACCTTCACCGTCCGGGCCCGCGACGCCGAGGGGAACGCCGGCCCGGCGAGCAAGAAGCTGACGGTCACCACGCCCGCCGCGGCCACGGCGGACCGCAAGCCGCCGTCGCGCCCCGGCTCCCCGCGGGGCGCGGTCGAGGGGAGCCGGGCGGTGACGCTGTCCTGGGGCGCCTCGAAGGACGACAAGGGGGTCGCCTCGTACGAGATCTATCAGGGCACGTCGAAGATCCACAGTGTGGCCGGGAGCGAGCGCGAGACCCTCGTCACGGGGTTGCGGCCCGGCACGGCCTACCGCTTCCGGGTCAAGGCGCTCGACGCGGCGGACAACGCCTCCCCCGCCAGCAGCGCCGTCCGTCTCACCACCGCGGCGGGCCGGGACGACGGGCGGGGCACGGCGCCGGCGGACTTCCGCGCGAGGACCCGCGAGGCCGACGGGGCGTACTACATCGACCTGGCCTGGACGCCGCCGCACACCGGCGGCGCGGTGGCGGAGTACCAGATCCACCTCGACGGCAAGAACGCCACCTCGCTGGTGTTCGGCGGCACAGCGCCCCGGAAGAAGGCCACGCACAGCTTCTATGTGGGCAGGCAGCCGGGTGACACGCACCGCGTGAAGCTCCGGGCCAAGCTCCCCGACGGGACGTGGGGCGGCTACTCCACCGCAAGGACGGTCACCACCGGCTGACACCCATGACGGCGGGTCAGCTGTCGGCCGTACGAAGGATTCCGTCACCTGCCCGGTGGCTGTCCGCATGCGGCATCGCCGAACGGCACGTTGGCTCGTCGTCAGGTAGCACGGGCGCTCCCCGACCCCCGGCGGCGCATGGGATGTACCGCCTCCCGTGCCACCGGAGGGCAGACTCATGCGTACTACTCAGATATTCGTCCGCTCCGGCCTGACCATCGCCGCCGCAGCTGCGCTTCCGCTGGCACTGACCACTCCGTCGGCGTTCGCCGCCGCAGGGATCACGGTGACCGCCACGGGATCGACGGTCACGGTGACCACGGCTGCCTGCCCCAACGGAGGTGACGCCTCGCTGATGAGCAACGGCCAGGCAAGCTTCGCCCAAGGCAGGCAAGTGTCACTGACGGGCGGCAGCGCCTCCTGGCGGAACGTCAGCACCGGCACCCATACGGTGGCGGTGGTCTGCGAGGACGGTTCGGCGGCCGGTTCCCAGACGGTCACCGTCGGGGCCACTCCGACGGCGTCGTCCACGACGGCGCCCGCGCGCGGCGTCCGAGGCGGCCTCGGGGGCGCCAGCGAGGACTGGGGCACGCTCACCCTCGCCGCGGGCGGGGTCCTCGTGGCCCTGGCCGCCGCCGGTGGTGGCGTCTGGTACCTGCGTCGCCGCGGCGCGCAGTACCGGCTCTGATCCAGGGCCACGAAGAGAGCGGCTGGCGC